>NZ_JAUBUC010000007.1:0-126011 GCF_036705285.1 Microcoleus sp. B4-C1
TAGGGGTAGTGCTACCCCTACTCCCCGTGCCTACCCCAGCCTGCATCGGGGCAACCACGGGGGGTTTGCCCCTACAAAAATTACACAAATCATTTAGGATTGCTATAGTTATTCTATACTATCCATGTCCATCTTCTTCTTTTCCCAAATATGCCTCAATTACGCGAGGATCGGCGCGAACTTGATCTGGAGTTCCCTCAGCAATTTTAGTACCGTACTCCATAACACTCACGCGATCGCTAATTCCCATCACCACTTTCATATCATGTTCAATCAGCAAAATACTCAAATTCAACTCATCGCGAATCCGGTAAATAAAGCGAGTTAAATCAGCCGTTTCGTTCGGGTTCATCCCGGCAGTCGGTTCGTCCAAAAGCAACACTTTCGGATCGGAAGCCAAAGCCCGCGCAATTTCCAATCTCCGCTGGTCGCCGTAGGAAAGGTTTTTTGCCAACTCCAGCGCTTTAGAAGCACCTAAACCGACAAAATCAAGCATAGTGAGCGCTTTTATTTTAGCTTCCCGCTCCTCCAGATTTGCAGCGGGAGGGCGGAGGATTGCACCCAACAAACCTGTTTTCAATCGGCAGTGTCTACCTACTAAAACATTATCCAGCACAGTCATGTTGTTAAACAAGCGGATATTTTGAAAAGTTCTAGCAATGCCGAAAGTTGTCAGGCGATCCGGAGGCAAGCCCGTGATATTTTTCTGTTCCAAAAGCAACTGACCGCCACTCGGTTTGTAAATACCCGTAAGCATATTAAAAAAAGTAGTTTTGCCCGCACCGTTGGGGCCGATCAAACTGGCGATCGAGCCTTTTTCCAATGTTAAACTAACCTGGTTGACGGCAGTCAAACCACCGAATCGCATTGTAAGTTGCTGTGCTTCTAATAATGACATTTTGGTTCTGTTTTCTAAGATTTTATAGTAGTGCGAGCGGGATGCTCGCGAGGTTTCACGCACGCGAATCAATTTGGGATATTTTAGGACATATTTTCTAACGTACAGACAAAATAGAACTTAAAAAGATTAGATTCTAGCGAACGGCCAGGGCGATATTGTGCGTGTAAATCGGCCGTCGAAAAGTTTTCAATAAGTTTGAGATTGAGTTCGTCAGCCAAAGCTGCAATCTTTTCAAACCCAGTAATCCACGGTGCATACATACTTTCGTATTTATCTATGTAATCATTGATATCTTGGTAGCCCGTGGTTCTCAAAATTACCTTTTCCGACATATAATCAAAGGACAATCGAAAATTATCAACATTGTCGCGAATTTGTTCTAATACAAATATTACATCTTTTTTGTCAAGCAAGGTAGTGTTGCCTTCCCACAAAAAATATGTCGGTCGAGCGAAATCAAATTCACTCTGTTTCAGCAAGGAGATTAAACCGTCTTTTACGTAATCGCCGGGGAGGTAGCGAACATTGGCAGTAACTTTGTTAGCTTTGAGAGTTTCTTCTTTTAATTGAAGAGTAGCGCGGTCGTCTATTTCAAAATAAATCACTCCTTCTCCATTAATTCTAGCAGCGCGAGTATCCAAACCAGAACCTAAAATAACTACTTGCTTGCAACCTCCTAAAATTTGATTTGACAAAACATCATCAAAATATTTAGTCCGCAACTTAACCATTTCTTTAGCTGCGGGAGAGTTGTGAGCTATTTGGTCAGCTATTTTTTTTGTTTCCTCATTCAGCCATATTTTTACTACATGATCAGTATAGAGAGGAATTTCCTCTTCATTCTCTTCTGCTCTAAATTCCGCAACGATAAAAGCAGTACCCGTTACATTTTTCATGGCTAATCTTTCACCCTTACTAAGTAGTTGGTTACAAATAAACATTAGATGGGGACGGGGTTTTTACACCCCTAAACTCCCTTGTATCTGAGATGTTGCACCATTCTAAATAAGGTTTTTATGAACAGGCAAGATGCCTGTTCCACAAAGAGTGAATTTTATTGGGGAACAGGCATCTTGCCTGTTCTTGAGAATGGTGCAAAATGTGAGTTGCATCCTAGATTCTTAGCTAAACCCGCCTACAAAATACTAGGGTTTTTGTCCTTACCTACTTATTGACTTCTCGCATCTGGTAAAGACTCATTGCTCGCTTCAGCATCCGAATGAAGTTCAGCTTGGTGTATCTTATCAGGAATCAGCCCCTCCGGCCGCACGAGCATCATGACAACAAGAGTTAGGCCGAATAGAAATAAGCGCATTTGAATCGGGTCTAAACTGGTTGCCAGAAAGTCTCGCAACTGGGGAATTGCAATCCTGGGGAGTACAAAAGTATTCAGAAAACCCTTGAGGACTTGCGCTAATTGTGGCAGATAAAGCCGATCGGCAGACATGATAATGATAGCCCCCAAAATCACCCCGGTCATATTCCCCAAACCGCCTAAAATCACCATACACAGGATGATTACTGACACCGAGAAATCGAAAACGCTGGGAAAAATTGCGCTGATATAGGCGGCGTAAAACGCGCCTGCAAAGCCCGAAAACGTCGCTCCCATCGCAAAAGCCGAAAGTTTGGTTTTGACCAGGTTAATGCCCATCGCACTAGCCGCTAATTCATCTTCGCGCATGGCATTCCACGCCCTCCCCAAGCGGGAATCTCGCAGCCGCGAAATCATGAAGTAAGCGAAGACAACTAGCAGCAAAATTAGGTAGTACCAGGGAAAGTAGTTGCCGGTGCTGAAAGTGCCGACGATGGGGAGAGATGGACGCCCGATCGGGTTTATTCCCGCTTCGCCGCCGGTGAGGTTAAAAGGTCGATCGCACCCAACCAGACACAGCACCAACTCGGGTTTCCCCAACAGGGAAGCAACAATCTTCGAGACTGGTTCGTCAATCCGAATCGCGGTTAAATTCCTAAAGACAACCGGGATAATTTCGCCAAAACCGAGGGTAACAATTGCCAAATAATCGCCCTTGAGCCGCAGTGTCGGAATACCCAGGATTACGCCCGCGATCGCAGCTACACCGGCGGCGATCGGCAGTACCACCCAAAAGTTCCAAGTAATATTTAACTGTCCAGAAGATAGCAAAGCTGTCGTGTAAGCGCCGATCGCAAAAAACGCCGCATATCCCAAATCCAACAAACCCGCAAAACCCACAGTAATATTCAAACCCAACGCCAACATAATAAAGATTTGAATCTGTACTACAGTAGCAATCCAGCCAGTCTGAGCCTGAATGTCGATAAACGGAAACAGAATTAGAATAAAAGCTAATGTCACCAGAGTTGCCAGCCGCTGGCGTTCCCCCTGCAAACCCTGCAAAGCACCCATTAACGTAGCTGTCAAAATTGCGATCGTCAAACTGCAAATCCCGTACAGCAGCGTAGTCGGCAAAGCAACAGCAGGTTGACCAGACAAAGGCCTAATCAAAACCCCTTCTACCACACTCGCAACTAACAGCCAAACTCCCAATCCCAATCCCGCTAAACTGCCGATCGCAGCACCCATTTTCGGGCTATAAACCTTCTGATCCCGACAGCTCATAAAGCCCGCAGCCGTACCCATCAGCCACCCGATCACCGTGCCGCTCCAACCGCCGAATAACAAAACAGTCAAAGAGGCGATCGCCCCTAAAATACCAGTCGATTTAATTGCTTGGATTATCTTGTTTGACATAGCAGGAAGTTATTAGTTATTAGTCAGCAGTCATTAGTCAGCAGTCATTCGATTTTAGATTTTAGATTTGAGATGCAAGGATTGACTTGCGCGAGATAAATTCGGGGGACGCAAGGATTTTAGATTTGAGATGCAAGGATTGACTTGCGCGAGATAAATCACGTGGCGGGTACCATCAAAAAATTCTTGGTCAGCAGTCAGTAATCATTAGTGATTAGTCGTAGGGTGCGTCGCCACAAAGAATCCCTCAAAAAAATAGACAATCTCATAGCGACGCACCTTACCATTAGTCAACTGTCAACTGCGGTGCCCTGAGCGTAGTCGAAGGGTCAACTGCGTTGTCCTGAGCGTAGTCGAAGGGTCAACTGTCAACTGTCAACTGCTATATACTGGAACTGTTACCCCAACACACTTCAAACGGGCGATCGCTATATGGTACAAGCACCTCAAAAAACTATCACCCTCGACGAGTTTTTGCAACTCCCAGAAACCAAACCCGCTAGCGAATACATCAAAGGTGTCATTTTACAAAAACCTATGCCGCAAGGAAAACACAGCAAACTACAAGGCAGACTCGTAACAGTCACCAACGACATCGCAGAGAAACCGCAAATTGCCCTAGCCCTACCAGAACTTCGCTGCACCTTTGGCGGACGTTCTATTGTGCCCGATGTCGCCATTTTTGTTTGGAATCGCATTCCCCTAGACGCTGACGGCGAAATTGCCAATACATTCAATGCTCACCCAGACTGGACAATAGAAATTTTGTCCCCAGCCCAAAGCCAAACCAAAGTCACAAACAATATTTTGCACTGTTTGAATGCCGGTTGTCAGATGGGTTGGTTGCTCGATCCCGATGAAAAAAACATTTTAGCCTATCCCGCAAGACAGCAGCCGATTTCCTTGCAAGAACCAACAGATATACTTCCGATGCCCAATTTTCTGCCGGAAATGCAGTTGACTTTAGGCGAAGTTTTTGGCTGGCTCAAACCAGGGAATATTTAATTGGGCGTACAGTATTCCACTCAATTGAGAAGCGCTCTCTTAGATTTGGAAATAAAAATTTAATGTTGCCGATCGCCCCATTAAGTATTTTTTCAGTAGTAGGAAGATGACAGCGAACGCTGACTATTTTCATCCTTAACATATAGTTTAAGCTTTTGCTGCTTGACCAATATATCTTCCAATGTGTAAACTTAGCTAGCTAGCGCTGCCCTTGTCTAGGTTCCACTAGCTTACTGCGTAGCTTTACAGGTCAGATATTTTTTTATATCATCAGATATCAAATGAAAATTCCAATTTATAGGAACACCACTTATCTCCTGATATCAATTCTTGTAGTGGCAGCTATTGTGCGATTGATTAATATCAATCAGCCATTTATGGATACCTTTAGTTGGCGTCAGTCAAGCACAGCCATGATGGCCGAAAATTTATATCGCAGAAATTGGAATATCTTCTACCCTGAAGTTAGCTGGGATGGGCCAGGGCCTAGCTATAATGGACGCGAATTTCAAACAGTTACTTATATTACAGCCCTTCTCTATACTTTATTGGGACAGCATGATTGGGTGGGACGCAGTGTGGTTGTCCTGTTTAGCTTGTGGGGAATATTTGCCTTCTATCAGTTAGTTTCTCGTATTTGGGATCGGGATCGCGCTCTTATGAGTGCCGCAATTCTCGCCATTTTTCCAGGAAATATATATCTGGATCGGTCTTTCCTTCCCGACCCGGCAATGGTTGCATTAGTTGTCACAAGTTTCTGGATGCTGATTGCTTACCTACAAACTGACCGCTGGTACTATTTATTACTTGCCACCCTCTTTGCAATTTGGGGCTTTTTAACCAAACTACCAGGTTTAATCATTGGCATTCCGATGCTCTATACAATATTTGTTGTCCTGGGTCATCGAGGATTACTGCGCCCGAAAAAGCTGATAGTAATTGGAGTAGCTGCTATTTCCATCCTCCTGCCAGTAATTGCCTATTATTTGTGGGCGAGGCATCTTGCTCTCACCTATCCGCCTTACCACTTTGCTGGCAGCGGGAACTGGCTGTGGGATAGTCAGTTACGTGAATGGTGGCAACAAAAATATTTCTTTCCTAAACTATATAATATTATTTATAACTGGCTTTGGACATATCCCATCATGCTCCTTGTTGCTATTGGTTTGTTCCTTCCTCCTCATTATAAACTTCCTACCCCGGAATCTGAGGAGCAGTCAAGTAATGTAGCTGTACCAGTACCAGGGATGTTTCATTGGTGGATACTTGCTTTTGCAATTTATTACTTCATTGGCGCTCAACAGCTCGTCGCAAATCCCTCTAACTTAAATATTATCAACCCAGCCGCCGCCGCTCTAGCAGGAAATGGTTTGATAGCACTTGCTTCATTCGCCAAGCGAGTCGGAGGCTCATCTTCAGCATTAGCACTCATAACGGCAATACTACTAATCATTTCTGGAATTGGTTATAAACAGTTAAATACATGGTGCTATTATCCGTGGGCTAAAGATGGCTACGAACTAGGGATAGCTTTGCAGCAAATAACTCAACCAAGTGACCTTGTTGTTACCATAGCTAATCGTGGAGGTGGCGATCCCGTCGCTATCTATTATAGTCAACGACGTGGCTGGGTTTTTCCTCCTGAGAGCTATCAAGGCAGCATTAGACAAAATAGGGTTAATTGGAGAGAGAAAATAAAAGAGGATACTTTAATTCTACTCTTGAAAGACCTGATTATCCAGGGAGCAGATTGGATGGGAATTGTTAAATATGACAATAATCAAATAGCAAAAGATAACCCTAAATTGGTTGCGTACATTCAAAAAACATTGGAACTCTATCAAGAAACACCCAACTGGGTTATTTATCGAATTCCTCCCAAACTTAAAACAACCCAGCGCTAGAACCATGAGACTTTGGGGTCTTCTTTGTCGGCAGTAGATTGTTGAGATAGCATGAGTGAGCGGGTCACTGGACAATCAATATAAGCTGTTGTGCATTTAAACTGTGATACAAGCATTACCCATGAGGGGGTGACAACAAGAGTCAAAACATTGATATAATCAAGGACATAGCCCTCATACCCCTCTAAAAAAATCGTAGTTTAGTGCGCCTAATTCCGATTAATGAGCGTAATAATGTCTTGACTTGCATTCCATGCCAACTCCCTCCGCAACGCTCGGCCCAACATTGACCGTATAATCGAATCTAAAAACTACTATGGCCACGTATCGAGCGCCCGTATTCAGTTAACCTACCCACCTATTTTTGAATTCCCATTGTCTTGATTTTTTGACCTTGAATCACAGCACAACTTTAAGCAATGGCTATCAATAATATCAAATTGCTGACGGGTTAACAACCCCGTCAGGGCGCAGCAGTTAAAAAATGGTGTAATTTGTGGTAAATTACTCGCCAAGGCGTTTGTCGCCATCTGCGAGAGGTTTTTTCGCTCCCGATAGCCCAATAATAATCCGCCTAAATAGTTCCTAAACTCCCGTTTTTGGGCTTGATGACCAAAGATATCGTCAAATCTTTGACACCATTTATCCAAGCAGGGGGGCATCGCGGCGGGGGTCGTCTCTTTCATTGCTCATTCTTTAACGTTATATGCTTGCTCTTCAAGCATTAGAACTCATTTAGCTCGTATTTTTTGTTGAAGTCCCGATAAGTATCTCTTGCCATTTTTTCAACCAGCACCTTCAAACCTTTTCCTGAACATTCTCTCCCAACAAACCGCCTGGCCGAAAAGCCAAAATCACCACCAAAACCCCAAACACCCAAGCATTAGTCCAGCGGCTCGACAAATACTGATCGCTCAAAGACGAAAGCAACCCAATCAAAACGCCTCCTAACATCGCCCCGACAATATTGCCAATCCCCCCCAAAACCGCCGCCGTAAAAGCCCTCAAACCAGCCGTAAACCCCATCGTAAAAACAATAGTATTGTTGTACAAACCCACCAAAATACCCGCAGAACCCGCCAAAGCTCCCCCAATCAAAAAAGTCAGAGCAATAATCTGATCGACATTAATCCCCATAATTTTAGCAGCATCGCGACTTTGAGCAGTTGCCCGCATCGCCTTTCCCAGACGAGTGTATTGCACAAACACATGAAGCAAAACCATCAATACCACCGCCACTACCAACACAATTAAATCTTTCGTAGTAAATACAATACTCGTTTGAATTCCCAAAGCTTTAAAAATATCAACTCGCGGCAACAAATCGGGAAAACTTTTCGGCGCAGCCGAATTAGAACCCATCACCGGAATAAAAGCTTTTAATCCTCCCCAAAATAACCCCATATTTTGGAAAATAAAAGAAACTCCAATCGCTGAAATTAAAGGAGCCAACCGGGGAGCATTTCGCAAAGGTCGATAAGCATACTTTTCCACAACAATATTCAGCCCAGCACAAAACGCGGAACATACAATTAAAGCAACTAGCATCACCGGTATAGCAATAGCTAAAGGTGCGCCATCTTGAATCCCAAAAGCCCCGAACACGGTTAGGGAAGCAAAAGCACCCAACATATACAAATCGCCATGAGCAAAATTGATTAACTCAATAATGCCATAAACCATAGTGTAACCCAAAGCAATAATTGCAATCAGCGCGCCGTTGACAAGACCAACTAATAATTGTTGAATCAAAACTTCAGGATTGCTGACTATTTCTCCAAGGATTTTTGGCAAATCAAATCCTGCGATCGGGCCTAATAGCAAAACTATATAAACTACACCTAGATATAAGAGAATACTTTTCCAGTTTTTCATGTTTTTGAGTAATTGGGAATTGGGAATCGGGAATTGGGAATTGGGAATCGGGAATTGGGCATCGGGCATCGGGCATGGGACATTGGAGGGAGAAGGAAAAAGGCATAATTTTTTATTATCCCTTCTTCCTTCTTCCTTCTTTCCGATATCCGTTACAGCCGTTATAAAATCCGTTGCCTAACTTCCCTCTGTCCTCTAATTAATTATTCGGTCTTGAGCGCATTCACGAACTCCCACTTTCCACCTTTAACAACATTTCCTGACATTGTAGTCAAGCTCGTGTCGCCGTTGGTGTCAAAACTCCAAGTGCCTAGTACCCCGTTAAAATCTTTAGTTGCCAAGACAGCTTCGCGGATAGCAGCACGGTCATTTTTGCAAACTTTATTAATTGCGCCGATCGCAACTTTAGCAGCTTCATAGGCGTAAGCTGCATAAGCTTCCGGTTCAGCATTATATTTTGCCTTGTAACTTTCGTACCACTTCGCGCCCGCACCAGTCAATTCTTGAGGAGGCAAGCCGCCAAAAGTAGCGTAAATTCCTTCGGCATCTTTGCCCGCCGCGTCAATTAAAGCTTGCTCTTTAATGCCGTCGGGCCCCATGAACTTAACTGCATCAGGCGTCATTCCGACATTTCTCATGTCTTTAATTATTTGTCCGGCATTGCTTTGAGTAGTGCCACCGAAGTAAATCAGGTCGGGATTTAAAGCTTTGATCTTATTCATTAACGCCTTGTAGTCGCTAGCTTTAATATCAATTCCCTCTCTTCCGAGGACTTGAATTCCCAACTTTTTAGCAGTTGCTTCAAAAACATCAGCGATGCCTTTGCCGTATAGTTCTTGGTCGTCGAGAATGTAGACTTTTTGTACGCCTAAAGATTTCGCCCAGTTGCCAGCTACAGCCCCTTGAAGGTCGTCAGCGGGGACAACGCGGGTGAAATTACGAGTGCCTGTGGGATAATAAACGTTAGGTTCTTTGGCTTCACCTTTTCCTGGTTTAGTCAGTCCCGGATAAGTGTTGGCCGGACTGATCATGACGATGTTAGCTTGGTTGAGCACGGGAATGGAAAGTTTGGCGGCACCGGAGTTATAGTGACCGATGACGGCAACTACCGAAGCGTCAGCGACGGCTTTGTTGGAGTTCGAGGTTACTTGGGCCGGGTCCCATTTGCCGGCGGCGGCGGTGGCGTCATCGAAAACTTCGTATTGGATTTGGATTTTGCCGTCGCAAGCTTTGGAGTTGGTTTCGGCGAGGGCTTGTTGGATTCCGTTGACCATTGTTTGAGCTTGACCCAAGGCGCTGCCTGTCATGGGCAGCATGGAGACAATTTTGACAGTATTTGGGTCTCCGGGGCTGCTGACTGCGACGGGAGTGGCTGCGGGACTGGTTCCGGGGCTGCCTCCGGGAGTTGTGGCGGTGGGTGCTTCAGGATTTTGACAGCTAGCGCACAGAGAGGCTATGCCGGCGGCAAAAAGTAATTTCCGCAATCCTCCGACGCCGAGATTGTGTGTTGAGTTGATTGTTGGGGATGTGGCACTTTTGCCCCCTGACTTCTTGGAAAAGTTCATAGGTTGGTTTGTTTGTTGCTGGCGTCTTAGCATATTTCCACTGTTTTAAGTATGTAGTCAAGGGTTAGCACAAATTTTCAAATTTTAGACCAACTTTTAAAGATACACCGCTGCAACAAGCTGTTTCTCTCGTTTTCTATCGTTCCCAGCCTCTGTTTCTCGTTCCCAGGCTCGGCCGGGGAATGCCTACCGGGAGGCTCTGCTTCCAGCACACGAGGCAGAGCAAGAGTGAAATGGGTTTGCAGGCAGAGCGTGGGAACCAGTTAAAACCAGTTAAACCAGTTAAAATTTAAAAGAGAAAGGAAAATACAGATTTCCTTTCCCTTTTTCAACCCCCCAGCGTCAAATCAGCTTGATTGCCAAATCAAAGATGAATCCCTTTTTTCCTGTCAGCGATCGGCACTAAAATATTCATAATTAATCATTACTCTAGATCCTTTAATGCTTCAAACACCAACACTGAATCGATCGCCCCCATTGCCTCCGACATTCGCAACTCGTGGGTTCCTCCCACAGTAATATACCGCTTTCCTTTATTCTGAAGAACCTCAACAAACTGCTGGTGCATAGTCATTCGTAAATGTTCGCTTTCTCGCGTTCCATCCTGAACAAACCCATTGGTGACAAGTTAAGACTTAATTGCATTTGTCAATCAGTAATATTACTCAAAAAAACTGCTTTTTTAGGAGTGGAAAATTCACGATTTGAGAGGGAGTAGGTATAAATATCACCCTCGGCATGATTCCTCGATCGCCCAAATCTCAGTTTTATGCCCAAAATCGGAGTAAATGTTGAGCATAATTGCTGATTGACAAATGCTTTCTTAGCTTAACTTGTTACCAATGGAACAAACCCGAAATCCGGCTGAGTCAAAATATACAAATCGTAGCGGCGGCTGTCTGCTATTTGCTCGACCATCTGGTGTTCCCAACCAACGTAACGTTTGTGCCAAATACAAGTAGCTAAAGAATCTGTATCGCAGATAACGACTTTGTTAGCGCGAGTAGCAATATCGTCTTCTATAGCAGCTTGTTTCTTGGCAATTTCTACAAATTCATAGCTGTCCCAAATTTCAGGTTCGGGCGAATATTGCCTGCCTTCCCAGTAACACCTGCCGTATTCGGGAACCCAAGCAGTTTGGTAGTGCTGTGCGAGCGATCGCGCCAGGGTAGTTGTGCCGCTCGATTCTACACCCAGCACGCAGACTCGTTTGGCAAAGTAGGCCTTGGCTGGGGGAGTCAGCATTTGCCAGTGTTCGCCTAGGTGCGATCGCAATTGCGTTCCAGAAATCGGGAATTTGAGCCGTTCGCGATCGACTGCACAGTGTTGAGCTCCCATCAGTTTTGCCCAAGGTTCCCCGTAATCTTCTGAAGTAAAACCGATATCGGGTTTTCGCCCGGAAAGCACCTCAAGAGTCCTCTGAGCCCAAGGTTCGGGGGCTTCCGGCAAATCGTCGAGCACTTCGATAACTTCTGCGTCGGGATGCAAAAACCGAATCCAGTCGGCTCTAACGCTTCCTGCAACTGCTTGATTTGTCTTGTAACAGGCGAGAACGATTAAACGGTCAACCTTTTTTTTAGCTTCTCGAATTAAGTAGTCGTGTCCTTTGTGGAAGGGGTAAAATTTGCCTACAGTAACACCGAGTATCATAAAGATTGCTGCTGTTTTAACTTTTGTTCCGAGTAAATCCGCTGAAAATTTTGCAGTCCGAAAATTGCCATTAAGCAAAATATCGCGTACAAAATACTCGTCAGATATAGCCCGCGCGAGGCATACAAGGGAACGTAAATCGTGTCTGCAACAATCCACAAATACCAGCTTTCGAGATAGCGTTCCATCAGGTACAACTGGGCGATCGCGCTTAAGATGGTGGTCAGGGCGTCCCAAAATGGTGCCGCACCGCCCAAATATACTAATACTGTTCGCAAGCCAAATACACCAACTGTAACGAAGACTGCGGTGAGGATGAGCCAGCGTTGGTCCATGCGAGATACAGGTTTTTCTGTGCTGTTTTCGCCACCCTGCAGCCAAATATAAATTGCTTGCAAGCTGGTGATTAAATAGAAGAATTGAATCGCAACTTCGCCGTAAAGTTTAACTTGATAAAACACCGCAGCGTAGGCGATAACTCCGATTAAGCCGATCCACCAGCCTAGGGGATTGTTTTTAGCAAGCAGCCAAACGCTCCAAGCAGAAGCGATCGCCGCGATCGCTTCGATTAAGTCGAGTTGGATAGGGACAAACCACTGCACTGAAAGCAGGAGCACGAAGATGCTTGCTGCGAAGCCGATTAAGTTTGGCAGGTTCGCTTTTTTCATGGCAATCCCTATTTCGGCTGGCTATGTTGACTGCGAAATCAAATCCGAATCCTTTTTGTCCTTTGAGCGATCGACACTAAAATCTTCATAGTACGATCGCTCCGTATTCACATCCCACAAATCGTGCTTTTCGCCGAGAATATTTCTCACAGCCAGCATCCCCGTCAGCATAGAATGGTCTTGATTATTGTATCGGTGCATACCGTTGCGCCCGATCGTCTGCAAATTCTCAAATCCCTTCAAAAAACCTTCAAGTACCTGCAAGTGTCCTCGATATTCCCCATCATAAACTGGATAAGCTTTAAGTTGCCGTATGACAACTCCATCTTCCACCTCAGCAGTTGTTGCTAACCCCAAACCCACCAACTCGCGAGTTGCTAATTCGATAAGTTCCGCGTCCGACATTTCCCAAATCTCGTCGCCTACGCTACAGAAATATTCCATTCCTAAACAACTTTTGCTGGCATCGGGAACTAAAGCGGCGCTCCAATTTTTAAAGTTTTGAATTCGTCCAACTTTGGCTTCGGGGGAGTGAATGTAAATCCAGTTGTCAGGAAACAAATCCTTGCGATCGACAATCAGCGCTACAATCAAAAAATCTCGATATTTGAGCGATCGCGCGGCGTGCAACACCTCTTCGGGGGGCTGCGGTTTCATTCTTGCTACCAGCGCCGATATCGGCATACTCGTAATGAAATTATCCGCCGAATATTGAACTAATTCTCCGTTTTGCTCCGCAGTAATACTTTTAATCTTATTACCTTCACGCTCAAAGCTAATCACTTTAGTATCGAGATAAACTTTGCCGTCTTTATTCTCCACAGCTTCCGCGAACTTTTCCCACATCATCCCCGGCCCCAAAGCCGGATAATCAAACTCTTTGATTAATGTTTTAGTGTCGTTGCTGCCAAACAAAGCATTAATAATTGCTGTCGTCAGCGACAATCCTTTAATCCGCTGCGCCGCCCAATCTGCTTGAATTTCCGAACAAGGAATGCCCCAAACTTTTTCAGTGTAAGTCTTAAAAAATGTTTTATACAAGCGTTCGCCAAAACGATTGATAACCCATTGTTCAAAAGTTTTTTCTTCCGTAAGTGGCCAAATTCTCACTTTCAGATAACTCAAAATAATCAGCGTACTCTCAATTATGCCCAAATTAAAGAGAGTATTGAAGGCACTAATCGGATAGTTGAAAAATTTACCTCGATAAAAAATTCGCGACAATCGTGGCACTTTAATAAACTCATTTCCCAGTACCTCTTGCCACAACTGCTGCACGGCTTCAACTTTAGTATAAAAGCGGTGGCCGCCAATGTCGAAACGATAGCCTTTGTAGGTTTCTGTGCGAGCTATTCCCCCAACTTTATCACCTTTTTCTAGTACAACAGGGATGATGCCTTCCTTGACTAGCTCGTAGGCAGCAGTCAAGCCCGCAGGGCCTGCACCGACGATCGCAACCGGATAATGTTTCACTCAGCCTACCTCCAGCTTTTTTATCGAACCATACAATTATTTATAACTTGTCCAAGTTACAGATGCACCCGTGAATACCCTGAGAACCTATTGAGCTACCTGATTTTGAAGGACAATTTGCCTTGATTTATTGAGCGGATACTGGCAAGCTAACTTTGCCAGTCACAGGCTTTTTTTGGTATAAGTAGCGACCCGTGCCGATCGCGAATGCCAGTCCGCTGTAAAAGTAGAAAAGCCAGTGCCACGGAATAGTTTTCAGGGCAAATAGGATACCGTGTTTACGGTGAAAAAATCGGTAAAGCGGTGCATTAATTGCTACCAGCGGTATTGCCAGCAAACCAGCCAGTAGCAGAAAGCTCACCGACCAGCAGGTTCCCAAAGTTGCCAGCAGGACTGCATAAGTTAAAATCACGCTGATGCGGTTCGAGACTTGCAAGTTGAGGTCGTTATTCAATTTGCGATCGCGCCAAATCAGTTCTGTCCAAGGCAGCGCTCGGTAGAAAAAGTCAGCTTTCACCATACCCATAGGTTTCCACCGCTTTAAATGCTTCACCTGCAATGTTTTGCACAGCCGAATGTTATAACCTGCTTGTTTCAAACGGTAGCCGAACTCAATATCTTCGATCGAAGCTTGGCGGTAACTCTCATTAAAGCCACCCATTTGCAAAAAAATTTCCCGACGAATCACTCCGCAAGCGCCCCAAAAAGTCGAAGCTTCTTCGTTACCTGTTTGGTGCACGTAGTGGTGGAGCAAGTTCCTGTACTGTGATAGAAAATCAGGATCTCCAGGATCATCGTCGTAAGAGCCGATGAAAGCAGCTAAGTAGGGATTATTTTTGAACACCGATATCGCATAGCCCACAGCTTCTGGACAAACAGCGACATCAGCATCCACAAAAAACAGAATATCTCCCTTTGCAGCCTGGGCACCCAAATTTCTGGCGCGCGCTGGCCCTCCGCATTCGGGAATCCTGATCACTTTGGCGCCGAATTCCTGGGCTAGACGCCAAGAACCGTCGCTTTCACCATCTGCTACTACAATAATCTCGATCGGCCTGGGCACAGTTTGAGCCAGTTTTGACAAACAGGTGCGGAAGTAAGAGCCCCCGTTGTGGACTGGGATAATAACGGATACAGTGGGGTCGGCGGTAGAAATCATTACCTAAATTGTTTAAATTGCAGGGGCTAAAATTTGCTGGAATTTTATGGGTGCTACTTTACAAAGGGTAAAATCAGCTCTACTTTTTTATTTATAACTCGATTTTTGTTGATCTTCAACTATATTTTTTGCTGGTATTCTCGATTTAATTTTCCCCATTCTTACTTCTATTTTACGCCATCTCTTGCTGAGAGTGACCTGATGTAGACAACACCTTTACAAAATCTTTAAATATATCATTGTTTGTGTAAACTTCGGAAAAAGCCCCTGCAGCATTTTGGTGTGGCTGTGTTGCCATACACAAGACTTTGATTTTATAAGTAGGCACACCGTATAAAATCCAACATCGTTTATACGGATACCCACGAACTGTCAGGACTTGCGCGGTACAATTTCTTTTACAGACCTCATCCGCGAGTGACTGCTGCCCCAAGTCTCGATCGCGACTGCGGACTCAATGCACACTTTATGACTTTTGGCAATATAATTTAAATATACGTCTTAAAATTTCCGACACTGTACGATCGAGCTTTGGTAATTTGCTAACATACTCTTAGCTAGTTCCCTTTGAACCAAAACTTTTACATAAACAAGTTTTTATATTACATGAAAACCTTCCAAAACACTTTAAATCAGCCCTTAGTTTCAGTCATCATACCAGCTTAGGAATGAGAATTAAATAACTTAGAATGCGTGATGGTTCTTGTGGGATGGGCGTCCCGCCCGTCCAGAAAGGGGGGCGGGACGCCCAACCCACTTTCATTGTGTAAATTATTTAATTCGCGATCCTATGCAGCAATGGCAAAATCTCACTCTTTAATTATGGCAGATATCCGGCAGCAACATCCCGAAATTCCCAGCAGCATTTATCGCTGCTATAGCAGCAACTTTTACATTTACTTAGGATCGCGAATTAAATAACTTACAATTTTAATTATTATTGTGGGATGGGCGTCCCGCCCGTCCCACTTTCAAGAGTGGAAGTTATTTAATTCTCATTCCTTAGCTGTCAAAAGCAACCGCAGTGGCAATCACCGGAGTACATTATCTTGGCTGTATCGATCGTTCAAAGAAGATTTATCAATGGCACTTTTGCGCCATAATTTGTATCTGCTGTCAATAGAAAGTATATTAAAAATAATAGTTACAGCGCCAACTGAAGCTGGGTTAGAGTTAAAAAAAGCATCAGAATCGAGTGAAGGGAGGACAGTTGCTAGGATTGAGGCGCGAACGAAAGCTCACAGAATGTTGCCGTCGCAGGTATACGAAAGAATGCGATTCAATAGTTTAGGAAATCGAAAATCTACATAAACCCAAAATTGAAAAACCCGGTTTTTTGAAGAAACCGGGTTTTTGAGGAAGCTAGAGGGCGTTTAATTCTGCCTGGTTGGTCGATCAAGAATGAGGAAAGAGGGTTAAATAAAAAAATCTAAATTTTCCATTCTTCCTTCTTACTTCTTCCTTCTTCCTTCTACTTAATCTCTCTAAGCGTGAGAAGCTGTAGCAGTTTGAGCTTGCGGCTGCTTACCATCTGGCGCAAGGGATTCCCCTTCAATAAACGAGCGCAACATCCAAGCCATTTGCTCGTGCTGTTCCATCAAACCCGTCAAAAAGTCTGCGGTTCCGTCATCCTTAAACTCTTCACCGCACTGTTCTACGTGTTTGCGGAGATTGCGAATAATCAGTTCGTGGTCATCAACTAAACGCGCTACCATTTCCGTAGCCAAAGGCAAATCGCCGATATGTTCTTTAATCGAGCCATACTTCAGAAAACCCTCAGCAGTACCAATTGGATAGCCACCTAAAGTTCTCACCCGTTCAGCCATAGCATCGATATTTAGTGTTAACGCCTGATAGTGTTCTTCCCACAACTGGTGGAGCGATCGAAACTGCGGGCCCACTACATCCCAGTGATACTTTTTGGTTTTGATTAACAGCAGATAAGCATCTGCCAAGTCGTGATTCAATAGTTCGATAACGCCTGCACGTTGCTCGTCAGATAGACCTATGTTTAACTTACGCATTGAAAATTGTTCCTTCAAATCTAACTTTACTATTAGAACAAATTTCGCCCGTCACTTACATCAACCCAGAGGACGATCGAAGACGATCGCACTTTAGTAAAATATCTGCTTTTCAGGTTAAAGTAATTGCAATATTGATACCTTTAGATAGATGCACTCAAACTTATTGTTCCGAAGCGCCTTTGTTTGGCGATCACACCGATTGGGCGGCAGGTGAGTCCCCGCTCAATCCCGCTATATAAAAAGGCTGCACTCTGATTGTTAATAAAAATTAAGGAATTTATGCCGAAGGTAACGAACATCACACACACTTAATTGTGCGGGCGGGTTTAAATGACGGCATAACGGACTTGCAATTAAATATCACCCCATTATATCCTAGAAGGCTAGGAAACAGATTTTCGGACATGAGCGGTTCTGATCTGTGTGATTGGGATGCTACAAATGATATTGACTCAAACCCTTCAATCCACGTTCAAGGATGCTGCCAAGAAACAGACGGGCGATCGCCGTCGAAACTTTATGGCAAAAGTGGCGGAAGACCCAGATCAAATACAGCCGTGAAACCCTTTGTCCCATCTAGTAGACGCCGGGAGAAGTTGTGTGCTAGCTTCACCTTCAGGAACACTTGCTGCTGTGACCACCAACACCACTAAGCCGAAGGTATCAACCGCAGTGCCGCGTTTTGGGCCCGCAGGTGCATGAAGGCTTTGTCAAACCAGACCCTCTGATGAACCATCGTTGCAGTGACAATTGTTGAAACCTGGTTTTTGGCGGATGGCGTGTCAGGACAGATTAAAAAAAAGCAGTCCTCAGCGTTTGCAGCGAGGAGGAGATCGAGGGCATTACAGTTTTTCCTATGTGGGGAATACGGGCTAAAGTAGCCGTAGGAAAGATTGATCCATACTTTTACTAACTGTGCTACTTTCATCAGAAATTTGGGTTTGAAACCCCGTCCTTCTAGGACGGCTTTACATGAATTTTTGTTAATACCTACCATTTCACCCAAGACGTGCTAGTATGTGAAATGGTGTACTTAAAATAAGTATGACACTAAAAGCCTTCAGCTATCGATTCTACCCAACGCCGGAACAAGAAAGTTTGTTGCGACGTACTTTGGGTTGTGTTCGTTTGGTCTACAACCGTGCTTTAGCCACAAGAACTGAAGCTTGGTACGAAGAACAGAAACGGGTAGGCTATGCTGAGACTTCTTCAATGTTAACCGAATGGAAGAAAACAGAAGAGTTGAATTTTCTCAATGAAGTTAGCTGTGTGCCATTGCAGCAATGTTTGAGACATTTACAAACGGCTTATACCAACTTTTTTGATGGGCGGGCCAAATATCCTAACTTCAAAAAGAAACGCAATGGTGGTAGTGCAGAATTTACCAAGTCAGCATTTAAGTTCAGAGATGGACAAGTCTACCTAGCAAAAAGCACACAAGCGTTACCAATTCGTTGGAGCCGGACACTACCTGATGGTGCAACACCATCAACCTTAAGCGTGAAGCTTGCACCATCAGGTAGGTGGTCAGTTTCTCTGTTGGTGAATGTTGAAATTGAAGCATTACCTCAGTCAGGCAGTCAAGTTGGTATCGACCTGGGAGTTACAAGCTTGCTCACTCTAAGCACTGGCGAAAAGATTGCCAATCCCAAAGGATTCAAGGCAAAATATCGCAAACTTAGAAAAGCGCAAAAATCTTTAAGTCGCAAGCAAAAAGGGTCAAACAACCGTCACAAAGCACGGCTTAAAGTAGCGAAAGTGCATCAAGAAATCACTGATGCAAGGAAAGATAGTCTTCACAAGTTAACAACGCGGTTGGTGTGTGAAAACCAAACCATCGCCGTAGAAGGCTTAGCTGTGAAGAATATGGTTAAAAATCCCAAACTTGCCGCTTCTATAAGTGATGCAAGTTGGGGGGAATTAGTCGGACAACTTGAATACAAGTGTAAGTGGTACAGCCGTACTTTAATTAAGATCGATCGCTGGTTTCCGAGTTCTAAACGGTGTGGCAATTGCGGACACATCGTTGACAAGATGCCGTTAAATATCCGGGAATGGGATTGTCCTAATTGCGACACTCACCATGACCGAGATATTAATGCGGCAAAAAATATTTTGGCGGCAGGGCTTGCCGTGTCAGTCTGTGGAGCGACCGTAAGACCAGAACAGAGTAAATCTGTTAAGGCTGGTGCGAAATCCCCGTCAGGGACGGAAGCAGAAACCTAAGTCGTGAGTCTTAGGAATCCCCGTGCGTTTACGCCGGGGTGGATGTCAATGTTAGCTGTAAACCATCATGCGGGAAATCTGCCAGAGCGTGGAAACCATATTTGAACGGCTGTTAGACGAACTCAAAAAGTCCACTCGCGCGTCTGAGCAGAACTGCCAAGATGTAGCAGGGCGACTCGCAGCAGAAGTCAACAGGATATGCACAGAAAGCCAGCGGATTCAAGCCTCTGGAGATATAGAAGGTTCAGCCCAGACCCTCGCTCAGCACCGCTTGCAACAATGCCTCCACTATTACAATTTAGGCTCCGGGCCCGGTAGAGTAGAATTGCACAGTACCCTCAGCGCGATCGTCTATCGCTACATCACCCCTCCGCAGGTGCAGTCTAGCTATCAGGCGCGAGTAGAACTGATCAAAGATTTTTTGCAAGGATTTTATCTGGAAGCTTTAAAGGCATTCCGGCGCGAAACCCAACTACCACCTACCTACAGTCCCCGCACTCGCTTAGAACTAGCAGAGTACATGGCCTTTGTAGAGCGCTTCGGCAAGCGGCGCATTCCTTTACCTCGGAACCGCAGCCAGCAACTCATTATTTTACGGGCCCAAACCTTTTCCCAGCAGCAGCCCAAAGAAACCTCCGTAGATATGGAACAAGCCGCCGACGGAGGGGCTTCTGATTCCGACCAAACTTGGAACGATACCTCGGTGCACTCCGTGCGGGAAGCGATGGCCGGACAGGGTTCCGCTGCAATTCGCCCCCAAGGCGACGAGTCAGAATCTCTGCGGCAAAACGTGATTGACGAATTAGTCGCTTACTTGAAAGATCGCAACCAACAAGACTGCGCCGATTACTTCGTGCTGCGCTTGCAAGACTTGCCGACTAATGAAATAGAGTCGCTTCTGGGCATAACTCCCCGCCAAAGAGACTATTTGCAGCAGCGCTTCAAGTACCATTTGCTCAGGTTCGCCATGTCGCACCGCTGGGAACTCGTTCACCAGTGGCTGGAAGCAGACTTAGATCGCAATTTGGGTTTGCTGCCTTCTCAGTGGCAGGCGTTTGGCGAGCAAATTGGCCCAGAGGGACAGCGTTTGCTAAAGTTGAAACAACAGGGTCTGTCAGAGTCAGCGATCGCCCAAACCCTGGGCAGCACGGTAGCCCAGGTACAGAAGCGGTGGTTTAAATTGCTGGAACTTGCGTGGGAATTGCGAAATCGTTCAGATTCCGGAGAAGGGGCATCTAGTGATGAATAACGAAACGAACAGGGATGCAGAGGCTTTCGATCGCCATTTTTTAGACTGGATATTGCAGGCGCCGATCGCGAATGCCTCTAGCGAAGATGAGGAAAACCTCAATCCATCCCCTCGCTCACAAGAGTGGGGCGACACAGAAGACAATTCCGGGGTGGAATACTGGGAATGGGACGAACCAGACCCGCTGGACTATCAAGTGGGGGCGCACAACAATGCACCCGCACAACCGCTGACAATTGGAGAAATACCGACCGTGCAAGACCGTTTTCAGACCTTGTTAAAAGAAAGGCTTAGAGCCGAAATTGAATCTAACCCGCCGCTGTTCCCCTGGGAAACAGAATTCAAAAGCTACGACCACGATTACCCAGACGATGTAGCCCCGCAATGGGTTCCCCCCCTACACCTCTGGACTCCCCAACTACAAAATATCAGGTGGGGCCGCCTGCCAATTCCGATCGCCCAAGGGGTTTTTGCTCAACTGCTAGAACCTTGTCAGGAATTGGTAATGTCGTCGCTGCGGCAAGGCTCGAAGTTAGTTCGCGCTGTAGATGGCTTATTTCCGGGCCAGTCTCAGGAACTCAACGAGTTAGCTGGTTTAGTGCTCCGAGGTTCTTTGCGGGGACTTCTAGATTTAGAAGATTTCCCGAATTACGAAGCAGCGAGTACCGATCAACAAATGGTGCTGTCGCTGTTGGCCGCCAAGGAAATCATTGAGTCTCTAACTCTCGATTGTCCTGTAAATCAGCCACCGGTTTCGCGGGAGTGGCTGACTGGTTTGGGTGCGCTGACTCTGGAGGCTCAATATCTGTCGAACCGCAACAGAGAACAGCCAATGCCGTGTTTAAGAGTTGAGTGCCAATTTCCGGGGGCAGGAAGTTTGGAACTCAAGGGAGGAGATGCCGAAGCAACTGCACATCGTCCGAATTCCGGGCATTTAAGTGTGGAGTTGTTTGACCCGCAACCTAACAAGACTTATGCTCTAGAAGTTCGATTCCAAAACTTCGATACCAGACCTTTGATGTTTGCTATTCGTCCAATTTGGACAGGACAAGATAGCAACTAGAAAGGTATAATTAGAGTAAAGAATTTAGCTTTTTACTCTGTGGTTTGACCTCACACAAAACAGATGCAATCCCTCGACTTCGGTCGTGGAAAGCAAAAAAAAATTAGATATTAGTTCAAGCCCTCAGATTCATCTGTGGAGTAAATCTAAAATCTAATGACAGAGGAATAAGATTTGGAGATTAGTTAAAACCCAGATTAATCTGTGGATTCAATCTAAAATCCAAAATCTAAAATGGTTTGACCGAGAAATAAGATTTAGATATTAGTTAAAACCCAGATTAATCTGTGGGTTCAATCTAAAATCTAAAATCTAAAATCTAAAATCGTTTGACAGGGAAATAAGATTTAGATATTAGGTAAAATCCAGATTAATCTGTGGATTCAATCTAAAATCTAAAATCTGAAATCTAAAATAGTTGGATGGGTGCACATGACAACTGATAACCTGCGAAATATACCTGTTTTGGGTAAGCTGTGGGAGCAGATTGAGGCCATGCCTCCGCCGGTGATTGAGGATTCTTTACTGCTGCGAATCCTAGTTCAGTTGTTGGTGATTGTGGGAATTGTCGCTACTGACGTTGCTGCTGAAGAAGCCCTGAACCTGTGGGCTGTGCCTGTTAGTATTGTGGGAGCAACTTGGAGTTGGTACCGCCGCCGCGATCGCAATGTAGCTGCTAAGTTCTGCATAGCTATTGGAATGCTGGTGGCGCTGTTCGCTTTTTTTAGCCGCTTGGTGGGAGAATTGAATGATACGCGGTTAGTTTTGGCGCAACTGTTAATCCAACTTCAAGTGCTGCACAGTTTCGATTTGCCTCGCCGCAAGGATTTGGGCTATTCGATGGTAATCGGGCTAATTTTGTTAGGGGTAGCAGCGACTCTCAGCCAAACCTTGACTTTTGGGCCGCTGTTGTTGGTGTTTTTGGCTTTAGCGCTTCCGACTTTGGTGTTGGATTATCGATCGCGCTTGGGATTTTTGAAGCCAGAAGCCATTGGCGAAAAAGCACAAGGTAAAGGAAAAAATGATAGCCTGTCGCTATTTGCTGCTACTTTATCCCCAAAGTATTTTGCTTGGCTGCTGCTGATAACTGTCGGGTTGGGGCTGACTATTTTTGCGTTTTTGCCACGCCTCCCTGGCTATCAGTTGCGGACTTTTCCGGTGAGTGCTCCTATTGAATATCAGGGGGAGTTTGACGAGCGCAGCATTCTGAATCCGGGGTATGTTAGAGGGGGAAATGAAAAAGGAACTGGCGGAGGAACGGGGAGAAACCCAGACTCTGGGCCAGGAGAGGTAGACTCTACTTTTTATTACGGTTTCAACCAGCGCATTAATCAAAATTTGCGGGGGGAAATGAAACCCCAAGTGGTGATGCGGGTGCGATCGCAGGCTGCAGGTTTTTGGCGAGTATTAGGCTTTGACAAATACACCGGTCAGGGTTGGGAAATTTCTCGCAACGAACAAGCTCAAAAGGTGACTAGACCTAGCTGGTCTTATCAATTTTATCTGAATCCGTTTCCCAATGCGCCTCGGAATCAAGAGGTGATTCAAAGTTATACTATTGTTGCTCCAATGCCGAATTTGATTCCGGCTTTAAACAAGCCGAAGGAGCTTTATTTTCCGAGTCCAGAGGTGGCCGTTGATGCGGAGGGGGGTTTGCGAGCGCCTGCGGAATTGGGAGAGGGTGTGACTTATACAGTGATTTCTAATGTGCCTTTTCGCGATCGCTCTTTGTTGGGGAAAACTGGTACTAATTACCCGAAAAATATTCGCAGGTTTTATTTGGATGTGCCCCCGGAAATTGCCCAAAAGGTGCGAGAAAAAACTGAAGAAATCTTGGCGGCAAGAACTAGAGTATCTCAGTCGGAAAGACCGATCGACTCTCCTTACGAAAAAGCTTTGTACTTAGCTCAATATTTAAAGCAAAATCCGAATTATAAAATAGAAAAAGCTTTGCCTTACTTAGAAGAAGGTGAAGATTTAGTCCAGGCTTTTCTGTTTGGCTACAAAAACACCCAGGATGGCAAAAAAGTTACAGGTGGATATCCAGACCACTTTTCGACGGTATTGACCATTATGCTGAGGTCGATCGGGATTCCGGCGCGACTGGCGGGTGGCTTCGATACGGGGGAATTTAACCCGTTTACTGGTTACTATGTTGTGAAAAATACCGACGCTTTTTTGATGACGGAGGTATATTTTCCCAATCACGGCTGGTTTGGTTTTAATCCGATTCCCGGTTATCCGCTGATTCCGGCTTCGGTGGAAGACAACCAGACTTTTAGTGCGCTGGAATCGTTTTGGAAGTGGATCGCGGGTTGGCTACCGACTCCTCTCAGAAGCGGGCTGGATTCAGTTATAGGTTTTCTAATTGGCTGGATAACTTTGATTGTGGGCTGGTTTCTGGGACAGTTTGCTAGGGGTTGGGTGGGGTTATTTACTGGTTTGATTGCTGCGATCGCCTTTGGCTTTATTGGCTGGTTAATTTGGCAAGTGTGGCGCAAGTGGCGCCACCGCCGCTGGCTGGCGAAGTTGCCGCCGGTGGAGGGGGTTTATCAGGAAATGCTGAAGGATTTGGCGAGTAGGGGATTTGTGAAACCTCGCGCTCAAACGCCTTTGGAGTATGCTGAGGCTATGCGCGGGAATCATCCCACTGATGAGGGTGAGGTGATTGATGAAGTTTCGCAAGCTTACGTGCGCTGGAAGTATGGCGGGGAAGCGGGTAATTTGAACCAGTTGCGGGGGTTGGTGGAAAATTTGAGACGATCGCACTTGAAGAAACTCAAAAAGTTAAGATAAAAATCGGCGATAGAAATCGCTTGTACACAAGTAGGAGTTACGGAGAAAAACCCAAGAAACCGGGTTTTTCCGGTTTCTACGGCTGCATAGCGTCTTCTGGGCAAAAACCCGGTTTCTGGCCACCCGCGCATCATCTGATTGCGATCGCAAAATTTTTACTCTTAATACAGCCTCACGCTTTCAATCATTGGTTTGATGAGCAACAATGAGGCGATCGATTTCTTCGTGATGGCGATCGTAATAACGCCAAGCATTCTCTAGAACGCGATCGGAGTGTGGATTTATGTTAAGGGGAGATGAATGATTCGGTCTTGGTATTAGTTGCGTTTCCGGCGAAGCTGTGTAGCATAAATGGGCGTAACATTCTCATCCATCAAATATTTAAGTGCCATTCCTCAAGCACCCTGGATCGCGGTTTGCCTTTCCCGTTCAGCTTTCAATTTTCGCAATCTTTCTGCTGCAGGATGGGGATTTGCTGCTTGCATTTTTCGCTGCTGATGCGACCACTCCAACCAATCTTGCAAATATCTACTTACTGATTCTTGATTTTGTAAATAATACAAAATAGTCGTATAAACTTCGGCTAAACTGAGAGAGGGATAGAGTTGCTGAATTTCTTCTGGGGTGCGTTCCCGATAAATATACTCATACAGTACCGTCTCAATCCCGATGCGATGTCCTTTAATACGAATATCATCCGGTGCTAAGAAATCAAAATACTCATTAAGTCCCATATCTAAACTTCCTGTTTTAGCCATCTACTATTCTACTCGCGATCGGGAATCCCTTGATTCGCCCGATCGGCATCATCAGAAGTTAAAACATCACAGGCAAGGCTACGCAAATGCTCGAACATTGCGATCGCACAGAGTGTTTGGATCTACAGCCTTACTCGCAAGAGTCAGCGAAAGATGAGCTAAAAACGGGATTCTTGGTTGCATGAACCTCAAACCCTTGATTTATAAACTATTAGATAGTATGCGGATAAAAGGACTTGAACCTTCACTCCTCTCGGAACCAGAACCTAAATCTGGCGCGTCTGCCAATTCCGCCATATCCGCATTTTGACATTTAAATACTATAACACACAACAGAGCGATCGGTCAATCGATTTTAGATTTTAGATTTTAGATTTTAGATTGAAGAAAGCGATCCACTGATAAATCCGCAGGCTGATGACCACATATAGCCTTTATCACTAACATGAGGTGCTCTCGCGGGCATAGGACATAGGGCATAGGACTCGCCCCCATACCTCACAACGCTTGAGAACCGCTATAGCTCGATCGCCCAACATCGATTTTAGATTTTAGATTTTAGATTTTAGATTGAAGGAAGCGACCCACTGATAAATCCGCAGGCTGATGACCAAATTGCTCGATCGCCCAACATCGATTTTAGATTTTAGATTTTAGATTTTAGATTGAAGGAAGCGATCCACTGATAAATCGGCTGGCTGATGACCAAATTGCTCGATCGCCCAACATCGAGAAACCCGGTCATTTTTGAACACCGGGTTCAATGATGAGTTATCGCCACAGCAATTTTCCGTATTTTTCACTTGTCACTTACTTTTGGCCGAGCGCCTTCCAGGTTGTTTCGTCCACCATGCCATTAGCCATTAAACCCTTATACTCCTGAAAGTTCTTGACAGCCGTAGCAGTGCGAGCGCCAAAAATGCCGTCGATCGGGCCCGGATCGTAACCCTGCATTTCCAAACGCACCTGTAGCGTCTTCACCTTGGAACCGACAGCGCCTTTATTCAGAAGAGTTGGAGGATTGTCGGCAACAGCAGCATTGCTCAGAGTTGGAGCATTGCTCTGCACAGTTTCAGAAGCCGACGCCGGATCTGCTGCTAAAGCTGTCCAAGTTTCTTTATCCACAATGCCATCTGCGTTCAAACCCTTAGACTGCTGAAAAGCACGAACCGCCGATCGGGTGCGAGAGCCATAGGTACCGTCGATCGTCCCCACCTTGAAACTGTGCACCTGCAAGCGCTGCTGTATGGCTGCAACTTCTGGCCCGTCAGCACCCGCCGAGATAGTTTTTTCCTTTTTCACTGGCGCCTGCTCGCCCGCGTAAAAAGGCTTGTTAAACATATCTGCTTTGGACTTTCCCTCCGGCGATGCTGACGCACCCGGCTCGGCGGGAGCCGTAAAGTCTCTGCGGTACTCTTCCTGCACCAAGGGTTCGGAGTCAAAAGCAGCAATTGCCTTTCGGGTTAAGCCGGGAGCGAGCAGAGCAATCAAGCTGAAAATTGTAACAGTAGTCACACGCATAAATTTCATCCTGTTAGTGAGGTTTGACAAGGTTTCGCTGTTTTCATGTTTCTAAATCTAATTGTATTACCCGGACAGCTTTCTGAGACATATAGCAGAAGCAAGAAGGAAGAATGCCCTTCGACTTCGCGATCGGGTAACAAGAAGTCCGAGAGAAGGGGTAATAGACCGCATTGGTTTGAGCCATTAAGAAAGTTCTAAGCGTCTGTCGCGGTTGCTATATCTGCCCCGGTTTCTAGAATTTCGGCAATGGGGACACCAGCACTCAGAAGTTACCTGTTAGAAGTAGGGCCGGTTCGCATTATTCCTAATAAAGCCGATTGATTCCGAGATGTTTCGTTACCAAAGCCCACATTTTCGTATAAACCACATCTTTTAGCCTCAGTCTTATGGTACAAAGTCGGCAGTCATTCACAAATCTTTACAGGCGTATTTTGTACAAAGTTGATCTATGAAAGGCGAAGTTTTTTCCTTTAATCTCCCCGTAATATCAATTTCGGTTGTATCTGAGATGTTGCACCATTCTCAATTACTTGTTTAGGAACAGGCAAGATGCCTGTTCCACAATAAAATTCATCTCTTGTGGAACAGGCATCTTGCCTGTTCTTGAGAATGGTACAACATCTCAGTTGTATCGGAATTATTAAACCCCTCTTGACGCAGAGGATACAGAGAAAGGGAAGAGAGAGAGGAATAATTCCGATACCAACGGATTTGATATAAAAAGCCAAACTCGCGACTTATCGATTTGCGTGTTCTGCCAATAAAGCCTTTGCTCTTGGCTTGTAAATGAGATAAAACAGCGATTCTATGTAACGGAGCATATCTTCGCGGTTTTCCTTGGACGAGTAGTTCCAGAAACCGTAAGTCCGGGCCAGTGTCAGCAGCTTGGTAGTGTGAATTTTCCAGGTATACGTGCTGTAAACTCTGTCAATTCCTCGCGTTGAAATTTCATACCAATAGTTGGGATTGTGTTCGCATTTTGATAAAAAATCTAGTATTTTTTTGGCGGTTTCCTGGTTGTTGGTCGGGTTGATATAAAACCAATTTACGCCATCTTGAATGATTTCCAGCGGGCCGCCAAACTGCGTCCCAAAAGTGGGAATGCCGGTAATCATTGCTTCGAGAATTGTCAAGCCGAAAGCTTCAAATAAGGCTGGCTGAACAAATATACCTTGGGCGTCGGCGATTACCCGGTAGATTTCGCCGGACAGGCTTTTGGAAAGCCTCACCCCCAACCAGCGAATTTTACCGTGAAGGTTGTATTGGTCGATAATTGCGTAGAGTTTTTTAATTTCTTCTGCTTCTTCGTAGTCTTCGGTTTCTTCGACCCGCAACTTGCCAGCTACTAGAATTAAGTTGCATTTTTCTTGCAATTCCTGGCTTTTTCCAAACAATTCTGCTAAGCCGGTCAGGTTTTTAATGCGATCGAGCCTGGCCATCGAAAATAAAGGGCGCTTTTGCGGGTCGTCGAGTTTTCCAAATACTTGTTCCGGGTCTTCTAGAGTAAACAGCAGTTCGCCCGGCCGATCGCGATCGCCTTGCACCCGGTCTTCTATCCGCGTGTAGGGAAAGTAGACACTTTCGTTGACTCCCGGCGGCACTACGTTGAATTTAGGGAAGATTGATAAAACTGTTCGGGCTTTTCCTATTTGGTGCAGTAGGCAACAAAAGTGTTAACTATATCGTTTCGCAGCAAATATTTGTTGCCCAAAGCGCGTCAATTGCTGGCAAACTGACGCAAGTCGGATTTTTTGTCGCTGGCCATAACAGCCTGAAACAGTTCTGATATAGGTAGCCGCTTAATTTTATATCTTCTTTGAGATTCGCTCTAAGGGGGGGCGATACAAGTTAGTATCGCCTGTTTTTTTTAGGTAATTTAAAAGCCTGCAATTTTACATTGCTATCCCTCAAATGACATAAAACTCCCCGTATTTGTGGCGAATGTAACGGATAAAGGGATCGATAGTTAAAGGTGAACCGGTAACGCGATCGATCAATTCGACAGCGGTGTATTTACGGCCGTGCTGGTAGATGTTTTGTTTTAGCCAGTTGTGGAGTACGCTAAAATTGCCCCGTTCTATTTCTACGGGAATTTCAGGATTGAGTTTTACTGCTGTTTCGTAGAATTGGGCGCTCATCAAGTTGCCGAGGGTGTAACCTTGGAACATTCCGCCGATCGTACCAACATACCAGTGAACATCTTGCATCGCGCCTTCGCTGTCTGTGGCGGGGACAACGCCGATGTCGGTTCTATAGCGTTCGTTCCAGGCTTCAGGGAGGTCTCGGACTGCTAGTTTTCCCTCTACCATTGCCAATTCTAGGTCAAAGCGGATGGCGACGTGGAGATTGTAGGTTACTTCGTCAGCGTCGGTGCGGATGAGCGATCGCGAGACTTTGTTAATGGCCCGGTAAAATGCGTCAGTGGATACGTGTCCCAACTGTCGCAAAAATATGCCTTGGAGTTGCGGATAGAAACATTCCCAAAAACCGCGGCTGCGCCCGACCATATTTTCCCAAAGTCGCGATTGACTTTCGTGGACGCCGGAGGAAATGCCACCTGCCAGAAGGGTACCTTCAAATTCCGGGGAATTTCCGAGTTCGTAGAGGGCGTGTCCGGCTTCGTGGATGCTGCTGAACAAAGCTTGATCCAAGTGGTCTTCATAGACGCGGGTGGTAATTCGCACGTCGTCTATGGAGAAGTTGGTCATGAACGGGTGCAGGGTGGTGTCTTGCCGTCCCCGTTGGAAGTCGTACCCCATGCGTTCTACGACTTTACGGGTGAATTCTAGTTGCTGGGATTCTGGGAAGTCTTGGTGCAAGCAGGAGTCGTCGGCGGGAGGTTGCGAGGTGATGGCTTCGACTATCGGCACTAATTCTTGACGCAGTTTGGCGAAAAGCGGGCGCAACAGCGATACTTTCATGCCGTAGTCGCTACGATCGATCAAAGGATCGGCAATGTGTTCGTAGCCGGGAAAAAAATCGGCGTATTGCCTGCTTAATTCTAGGGTTTTTTCGAGATACGGCTCAACGGCTGCGAAGTTGTTGGCTGCCCTGGCCGCGGCCCAAGCTTCGTAGCAGTCGGCTTGGTGGCGGCAGAGTGCGGACATGAAGGTTGCGGGGACTCTGGAGGCGCGATCGTAGTCTCTGCGGGCTATGCGGATTAGGCTGGCTGCGGTGGAGTCGTAGGGGAGGGTTTGTTCGTAGAAACGCAAGTCTTCTAGGAGTTCACCTATTTTTGGATCTGTAAATTTTTCGTGGGATATTTGTTTAAGTGTAGCTAACTGGCGGCCTCTGGCACTTGCACCTTTGGCGGGCATATAAGTTGCTTGATCCCAATGCAGCAGTGACGAGACTGATTCGATGTCATTAACTTCTCTGAGGTGGGCTGCCAGTTGAGCGAATTTTGCTTGAGTTTTGTCTAGGGTTTGCATGATGGGCGTTTATGGTGCTGTTTTGCCTACAAAGGTTGCAGTGCGGCATCCGTATCCATCAATCATAGCTACCCTGAAATCAAGCTAAAAACCGCACTTCTTCCCGTATTGTACGCAATTTAGAGTCATTTTTGCACAATTTCCGGTATTTATGCGGATTGAGTTCGATCGCCTTTGACAGATTTTCGATCGCTTTGTCGGTGATGGTTGCTAAAGCTTCGGGGCTGTTTGTGCGATCGCCTGCTGCTTTTTCTAGGGCGTAAATGCAAGCTTTTTGATAGTACAGGTTTGGATCGTCGGGTGTGAGTGCGATGATTTTATCGTAGGAGGCGATCGCGTCGGTAAATCGTTGGATTTTTTTGAGGGCGACGGCGCGGTTGTACCAGGCTTCGGTGTTGTCTGGCTGCAACTCTACGGTTTTGTCCCAAGAGGCTATTGCTTCTTCAAAGCGTTGTAAGTTGGCGAAGGCTAAGCCGCGGTTGTAAAAGGTTTCGCTGTCGTTTGGCTTGAGTGCGAGGGCTTTGTCCCAGGATGCGATCGCTGATTCAAATTCTCCCATTTGTGCGATCGCCGTGCCGCGTTTGTTCCAGGCTTCGGCGGAATTCGGTCGCAGTTGCAGGGTTTTGTCGTAGGAGGCGACGGCTTCCGGGTAGAGTTTTTCATCGGCTAGGGCTAAGCCGCGGTTGTACCAGGCTTGATGCAAGTTTGGTTTAAGTTCGATCGCTTTATCGTAAGAGGCGATCGCGGCTGTATTTTGGTCTGATTTTCTCAGGGCAAATGCTTTGTTGTACCAAGCTTCGCAGTAGTCTGGTTTGATGGCTATAGCTTTCTCGTAGGATGCGATCGCTTCTGATAATTTCTCTAAGCTGACGAGGGTGTTGCCGCGGTTCGTCCAAGCTTCGGGGTAGCTGGGGTTGAGTGCGATCGCCTTTTCGTAGGATGCGATCGCTTCTGAGAGTCTGTTGAGCTTCCGCAAAACGTTGGCTCGATTGTACCACGCTTGGGGATTGTTTGGTTTGATTTTTAGGGATTGATTGTAGGCTGCGATCGCTTCTTCTAGCTGGCCCAATTTTTTGAGGGCTACGCCTTGGTTGTACCAGGCTTCATAAAATTTTGGTTCAAGTTCGATCGCTTCTTCCCAAGATTTGATCGCAGCTTGGAATCTTCCCATTGCTTCTAGGGCGTTGCCGCGTTCGTACAAGGTTTGAGCCTTTTGGGTATTGACTGCTATGGATTTTTCCCCTGAGTCGATCGGCTTTTCTATGCTGGCTAATTTTTGCAAGGGGTTTCACCTCATTATTTTTTGTCTAATTGATTCTTTTCTTTTTTATATGCGATCTTTTTCGCTTTTGAGTGCTTTCGATCGCGACTCTTTGGTTATTTAGGGCAATTTTACAGGAATTTGGGGACTTTTTCAATTTTTTTCAATATAATCCTACATCGGGGATTTGTAGGTATAGATTAATACTATTTTTTTATATTACTGCGTAGAAAAGAGGAAAGGGCGATCGTACTGAGGTGTGACAAACCTCACCCAATATCTAACAGAACTTACACATTCACCCTATTTGTAGTGCATTGTGGCCTTTATTACTACGGGTAGTGTAAAACTTTAAAAGTTGCGTAAGTCCTGATATAATTTTCACCTATCGGCGATCACTGACTTAGCAAATTGTAGAGCTTTTCAGCAATTTGAGCCTGTGTATCTGATGACAATTCACCTAACTCACGCTGAACAACCGCTGTAGAAACAGTTACCAGTTGATGCAGCCTGATAGTAGATGGCACCCGCAGCCCTGAAGCCTGAAAGTCGAGATGAGAAGCATCTAATACGATATCTGTTTCCAGTAAATTTGTTGGCAAGCGACTTGTAATATAAGCAAGAATAACATGACGCCGCGCTCCCAAAGGGTTAGTCAAACAAGCTGCTGGACGTAGTTTGTTGGCCGATAAATCATCATAGGGAAACGGTACTAGGAAAATCTTACCCTTGGTCATGGAATGGTTTACCGTCAGCTATGGTATAAATGTCTTCTTCCGGGTCTACGATCGAACCAAAATGAGGCTCGATCGCTACTGTTTTAATCCATTCAGGGTCGTGGAATGGCACGCCATCAGCTAAAGTGTAGATTTCTTCCGCTGAGTCTCTCAGAGAATCAAAGGCTGGATTTGCGATCGCAGCTTTTAGCCATTCATATTCTTCTAGTTTTGCTTTGTTAATTAGGGCAGCTTCTAGGGCTTCCAGTCGCTTCAGGTCTGCATAAGTAATGATAGCAGCGATCGCCCTTCCTTCCTGTTCTATGACAATTCGTTCTCCAGTCTCCTCGACATGGGCGATGAGTTGGGAAAATCTGTCATTAGTTACAGTTACATTTAGTTGAGTCATCTTTTACCTCGCTACTAATTCTTCTATCATATCGTGTCCACTAGCTTCGGTTGAAAAGTATTTTTGATGCTGTAAGGGCGGGTTTTACCAACAATAATTGCCTAAAACCGACAATCTCATAAACCCGCCCCGCCCAAGGGCAAATCCCTATTCTTGAATCAAGGCTTGAAACCGAACATCAGATCGCACGCTGTCAAAATCTGAGTCAGTTTTTGCCATTTCTCGGTATTTGTCAGGATTCAGATTGATGGCTTGCTGCAAATTCTGAACCCCTTGGTCAATCTGACTGTGTAACGCATAGCAGCAAGCTTTATTATAAAATGTTGCCTCATTATCTGGTTTGATTTCTAAGGCTTTGTCGTAGGAGGCGATCGCTTCTTCCCACCTGCCTAAATTACCCAGTGCATAGCCCCGATTGTACCAGGCTTGGTGGTAATCTGGTTTGATTTCTAAGGCTTTGTCGTAGGATGCGATCGCTTCTTCCCACCTGCCTAAATTACCCAGTGCAATGCCCCGATTGTTCCAGGCTTCGTGTTTATCGGGTTTGATTTCTAAGGCTTTGTCGTAGGAGGCGATCGCTTCTTCCCATCTGCCTAAATTACCCAGTGCAACGCCCCGATTGTTCCAGGCTTCGTGTTTATCGGGTTTGATTTCTAAGGCTTTGTCGTAGGATGCGATCGCTTCTTCCCACCTGCCTAAATCATCCAGTGCATTGCCCCGATTGTTCCAGGCTTGGTGGTAATCTGGTTTGATTTCTAAGGCTTTGTCGTAGGATGCGATCGCTTCTTCCCACCTGCCTAAATCATCCAGTGCATTGCCCCGATTGTTCCAGGCTTGGTGGTAATCTGGTTTGATTTCTAAGGCTTTGTCGTAGGATGCGATCGCTTCTTCCCACCTGCCTAAATCATCCAGTGCATTGCCCCGATTGTTCCAGGCTTGGTGGTAATCTGGTTTGATTTCTAAGGCTTTGTCGTAGGATGCGATCGCTTCTTCCCACCTGCCTAAATTACCCAGTGCAATGCCCCGATTGTTCCATGCTTCGTGTTTATCGGGTTTGATTTCTAAGGCTTTGTCGTAGGATGCGATCGCTTCTTCCCATCTGCCTAAATTACCCAGTGCAACGCCCCGATTGTTCCAGGCTTCGTGTTTATCGGGTTTGATTTCTAAGGCTTTGTCGTAGGATGCGATCGCCTTTGCATATTGTTCATCTGATAAATACAATAAAGCTTGTTCAAAAACCAATTCAGCTTTTTGTTCTGATGTTTGTCCCTCTTCATCAATTAAAGTTTGAATTTTCACCAATTCCCGTTTTCGTTCTTCGGGAGTTAGGGACACATAATCTTCTTCTTTCCATCTTTCCGAACAAGCTTTGATTGATTCGGCTTGCAGGCTTTCTCCATCCATCGACAACTTAAATAAACTCGATCGCCAATCAAAGAAATCCGGCGCCCGCTGAATAAAATAATCAATAGCAAACTTAGGCAACAGAAAAACAAAACAGATTTTAAAATTATCTCTAAATCGTTCTCGCTGCTGGTTTAAATTAATTAAAACAGGCGGCACTCCCCGCCAACTGTAAGAGTAAATATCCTTACTTTCCCAACCGAGAGCCTTTTTCTCTTGTTCGTATTCATAAAGTGAATATTCTAAACCTTGGACAAACAGGACATTGAGGCGATCGCGATTTGGCAACTTTTCAATTTGATTATAAAAATCATAAACCGATTCCTTCAGCCGCAAAACCTCAATTTTTTGCTGCGGAATATCTGTTTTAACTCTAGCAATCCAGCGTTCTCCCTGCGCCGGCGAACACTCAACAAACAACAAGCTAAAGCCTTTTGTCCGCTTGATACTGCGTACCAGAGCTCGATATTCTTCCTCCGGTTCTGCGGGCGGTAAATCTTCGTCCCAATCAATTAGTTCGGATTTCATGGCTGAAGTAGTGCGACTGCTTCCTTAAATTCCTGAATGCCTTTAATTAGCGGGTGAACATCATACCAAGGCTGCATTTCTCCTTCATCGTCATAGTATCTGTATTCCAAAATACAGCGACTAAATAGCAAATTGCGGTGCTGTTCGTCATTCAGTATCCGACGAGAAAGAGATACTTGTGCTAAAATCGACCATTCATTTTGTCCGGCCGTTTTGCGGTAGACATCGCGCAGGTTCGTAATTGCCCTTTGTGCTGCTTTCGCAGTAATTGGCAAATTATCCGTCTTCTTGATAGCTTCTTGCATCATCAACATCAAATTCCTGACGTGGCCTCCACTCATCAAACACAGCCCTTCTAGAGTTTCTGCGGTGTCAAAAAAATCTGTTTCTAAAGATAAATTCGGATCAACTTGTTTTACCCGCTTCTCAATCAACTCTTTCATTTTAGCAAGTCCCGGCGGGTGAACTTCACCGCTGGGTTTGCGTACCATAATCATCGGTAGCACTTGGGGAGGATTGCTATAATTATTGCTTAAATCGGCAGCGCGGTTAGAATGCACCATCGAAATCGGTACAGTGTAAACTACGTGACATTTTAAAGCTTTGAGTTGTTCACTGCGGTCTAAGAAAATTTCATCGAGATTGCTACGTCCCCCTGGGTCTTTGGAAAAGGGCACAATCCGATCTAAATTATCAGCTATCACAACCAGTTTTGAATATTTGCTGGGCAATTTATTTTTAGCATTGACAATAAACTCATTCAACGCATCAATCAGCGTTAATGTGTAGGGATTAACTTTTTCTCGGATTTTTTGGCGCAAACTCGGTTCGTTTCTCACATTCGCCGTCAGCTTGGCAAACTGAGAAATTTGCAGTTCTAAGCTCAATTTTTCAAATGATACTTCTGACAGGGCTAAATCTTTTAAATCGTTCCAGCGGCTTTCCATCCAATCGCGCAAAGGTTTTGGGTCAGCATCTTTAATTGCTTCTAAAAAGTGCCTGGTGCAAGCGAGCAAAATATCTGTATATTCTGTATCTTCGGGATTGATATCTTGTTCGTCAGCAGCGAAATAAACGACAAAATAACCTTGTTTTTTTAGATGATCCTCTAGGCGCAGCAATTCGGTTGACTTTCCCGCCCCCCGGTGTCCGGCGTATAACTGATACTGATAAGTCATCTGTTTGGAACGCTGAATGTTGCGGCCCAAGTCTAGGGTAATATTGTCATCTCCTCGCACTTCTTGACAGTCAACATATTGCGGGTCGCCTGCTGGTAATGGATAAAATGGGTTAAAGGCATCGGTGAGGTCTGTTAGTAATTGTTCTGTATTTTGATTCATAATTTTTTTTAGTATTTTTGGTTTTTTATAGGCTCAACCGCAGATTTAAGGCAGATGAACAGGGATAAACGCAGATAATTTTAATAAGAGCGATCGAATTTATGCAAAAGGCTGGGTGCACATGGCGCACCCAACAATAACTACTTTTAGGCTTGGTATTTTTTCAGAATAGCAACTTTTTCCGGGAAGATGTCGATCGCCATTTTGTCATCATACCGAGTCGCGAGCGATCGCCTCACTTCGCCCAAAAACAGCGGCTGCGACAGCCCAGGTTCAGGATGTACCACTGTACGAACCCGGATTGTCATGTAGTCTCTGCCGCGCCCAGATCGCCCTGGAGAGTACAAATCCGCAGCCGCTTGCTGCATCGTTGCTTCTAATTCCGATTCGGTGATCGTAGGTGGCACGGTAACTACTGTTTGAGCGCCGCCTGTATCGTAAACTAAAGAATAGCGCACGGCACCAGGAATTTCTGTACGAGAAAACAGTCCTAAACCCAGACCGAATATACTCGCAGCAATTACTCCCATAAAGCTGGTCACTCCTACCAATCGGAAGCGAAAACCCCATTTGAAGATAAATGCTATAACTGTTAGAATAGCTAAAGCTACTGTCAGAATTCCCGCCCATTGGGCGTACATTAAAAGGTTAGAATTTACGTTCATTTGATGATTTGTTGACTGTTGACTGTTGACTGTTGACTGTTGACTGTGGATATTAGTTACCGATACCCGATGCCCAATGCCCAATGATTAATTAAGCGTTTCGGGCCACAAGCAGATAAGTCATCATATCGCCTTTCCCCTTCACTGGAATCACGCCGCGCTCCTCAAAAACGTACTTACCCCGCAAGCGTTCGTAGGTAGCAACTGTCACCTGAATGCTGCCGGGGACGCCTTGAGATTCCATCCGGGAAGCTGTATTTACCGTATCTCCCCACAAATCGTAAGTAAATTTTTTAGTACCGATTACCCCAGCTTCTACCGGGCCTGTGTGGATGCCGATGCGGATGCTGAGCGGCTGACCTCCCTTGGTACGCATCTTAGTCATTGCTGCTTGAATTTCCAGCGCCATTTCCGCGATCGACTCGGCGTGATCCTCGCTGGGCGTCGGCAAACCGCCAACTACCATATAAGCATCGCCGATCGTCTTAATTTTCTCAAGTCCGTAGCGCTCGGCCAACTCGTCAAAAGCCGAAAAAATTTCGTTGAGCAACTCCACCAATTGGGCAGGCGATAAATGAGCCGAAAGCTTAGTAAAACCGACCAAATCGGCAAACATCACTGTCACCTCAGCGAAACTGTCTGCGATCGTAATTTCCCCGTGTTTCAGGCGCTGTGCGATCGCCCTCGGTAAAATATTTAACAGCAAACGCTCGGACTTTTCCTTTTCCTGAGCCAACTCATGTAAATAGGCCTGTTCCTTATCCCGCAGTCGCTTCTTTTCCAGACAAGCGCTAATCCGAGCCTTGAGCAATACCGGATTGAACGGTTTAGAAAGATAATCCTCCGCCCCCAACTCTATACACCGAACGATACTGTCGATATCGTCCACCGCCGAAATCATAATCACCGGGATGTAGCGCAACTTTTCGTCCGCCTTCAGATTTTCCAGCACCTGATAGCCGTTCATTTGCGGCATCATAATGTCTAGGAGAACTAAATCAAAAGGATCGCTTCGCAACATTTCCAGAGCTTGCAGACCATCTTCAGCAACAGTCACCACGTGGCCTTGACGCTGAAGTCGGCGGGCCAGCAAATCGCGGTTTACCTCATTGTCGTCAACAACCAGCACGCTGCCCTCGTCACCTTTCATGTCATAGCCTTTTTTAGAAGCAGTTCAATCTTACCCAAAAGTCGAGGAAACTCGACCGGTTTGGTGTCGTAGTCGTCGCAGCCGGCGGCAATACACTTTTCACGATCGCCCGCCATTGCGTGAGCCGTCAGCGCAATCACCGGAATCGTGCTAGTTTCAGAAGCCGCCTTAATTTGCTGCGTTGCTTGCCACCCGTCGAGAACCGGCAGACTCATATCCATCAGAATCAAATCCGGTACTTTCGCGAGCGCCATCGACACTCCCTCAGCACCGTCAACAGCAATAAAGACCTCGTGTCCCTTGCGGGCCAGACGCCTGGAAAGCATATCCCTATTCATTTCGTTATCTTCGACCAACAGGATTTTAGCCATTGGTGTTCTCCTTGCCTTTCGAGTCGTACCTGCGATCGAACCTGTCATTGACTATAGAGCGAACATCGCGCAACAAAGTATCGCAACTGTAGACTCCCTTTTGTAGCACCCGCTCGACGTAGCCGTTTAGCTGCTGGCTTTCGGTCGGTGTCAAATTTTTCCCCGTGATCACAACAATCGGTATAGGATCTCCCGAATGGGATTTGCGAATTTCCCCGATCAACTCAAAACCATCCATTTCTGGCAACATCAAATCCAGTAATATCAGGTGCGGGCGAGCAACTTTTAGCCGATCGAGAGCAGCGCGTCCGCTATCAGCTTCCGTTACTGCCCAGCCTTGTGTTTCTAGTACGCATCGCAGTATTTCGCGCGTGGCAACGTCGTCTTCCACAATTAGAATCTGACAGGTCAAATTGTTACTTGCAACGCCGTCTTGGTCGCGTCGGTACTTGTTCAACAAGGCAGCCAGCCGTTTGCCGTCCACTGGTTTGGTGAGGTAGTCCGAGGCACCCAATGCAAAGCCGAGGCTTTTGTTGCCCACAAAGGATAGCAGGATTACGGGAATTTCGGCAAGGTCAGGATCTGCCTTCAGCGCTGAGAGTACCGCCCAGCCGTCCATTCCGGGCATGATCACATCCAGGGTAATGGCGTCTGGCCGTAGTTGCTTAGCCAGCCGGAGAGCTTGCTCGCCGCCGCCGGCGACTTCTACGTGCAGTCCTTGGCGACTGAGGGCGCGCTGGATTAAATCCCGCGAGATCGGGTCGTCGTCAACTACCAGCACCGTGCCGATAGCGGGGGCGTCGGGAGGGTTTGTGCTGTCGTGGACTTTGTTGGGGATTTCCGGCTGTTTGATGGCGCTGGGCAAGAGCACGGTGAAAGTGGTGCCGGAGCCCAAGATGCTGCTGACTTCTATGCTGCCGCCCATCATTTGACAGAAGCGCTGGCTGATTGCTAGTCCCAAACCGGTGCCGCCGTACTTGCGAGTAGTCGAGGCATCAGCTTGGGTGAAAGGTTGGAAAACTTGCTGCAATTGCTCTTTTGTCATGCCGATGCCGGTGTCGGCGACGCGGAAACTTAAAAATTCGGAGTTGGAAATTAAAATTTGGGAAGATTCCTCTTGATTTTTCATTTTTAATTGTTCATTTTTAAATCTTTCTACTCCGATCGCAATTCTCCCGTTTTGTGTGAACTTGGCAGCGTTGCTGAGCAAGTTAAGCAGCACTTGCCGCACTTTGGTCATGTCCGCGTGCATGGTGTCGAGGTTGTCTGGAAAGTACACTTCTAGGGTATTACCGTTTTTCTCTACCAGCGGCCTGGCCGTGGCAACAGCACTTTCAATTAAGCTATGAATGTCGAAGGTTTCTAAGTAGAGATCCATTCGCCCTGCTTCAATTTTAGAAATATCTAGGATGTCGTCAATCAGGGACAGCAGGTGTTTGCCGGCGCTGCAGATTTTTTCGAGGTCGGGGACGGATTCGCAACTGCCCAATTCTTCGGCTTCTTCTTGGAGCATTTCGCTGTAGCCGATGATGGCGTTGAGCGGTGTGCGAAGTTCGTGGCTCATGTTGGCGAGAAATGTGCTTTTTGCCCGGTTGGCTGATTCTGCTGCTTCTAGGGCCGACTGCAAGGCGGATTCTGCCTGTTTGCGATCGGTGATGTCTTGGACTGTGCCTTCGTAGTACAAAACGCTGCCGCTTTCGTCGCAGATGCTGCGGGCGTTTTCGGAAATCCAGATTGTGCTACCGTCTCGGCGGTATACTTGGGATTCAAATTTTGACACTTGGCCGCGCGCGCCCAATTCGGCCATAAACTCGGCGCGCCGATTGGGGTTAACGTAAAATTGACGGTTGATATCGGTGAGTTCGGCGAGCATTTGGGTACTGGATTCGTAGCCGTAAATTCGGGCTAGTGCGCTATTGCCGCTGAGGTAGTACCCGGAAGGCGTTGTCTGGAATATGCCTTCGACTGCGTTTTCAAAGATGCTGCGGTATTTTGTTTCGGATTGTCTCAAGGCTGCTTCTGCTCGCTTGCGCTCTAGGGCATTGGCGAGCATTTCTCCTACCATTTTTAGCTGTGGGGATATTTCGGTTGCTCGACCTGCTGTTTGCTGTAAGCCATCGAATCCGAGAATTCCTACTAGGTTTTTACTACAACCAATTAGGGGAATAATTATCAGCGATTGGATATTTTTTAGCTGTTTTTGTGATTCTAATTTATTGATGGAAGCGCCCATTGCAGGTATTGAGGCGGTTGCTGTTTGATTGACTGTTTGGGATGGGGAGTCTGTCTGGAATTGGGCTGGATTTTTACCGATAAAATAGGCAATTTCGGCTTTTGCTGAGGGCGGGATTTCGCCAATTTCTGGAATATAGAGGCATTCGGCGCGATCGAGCTTTTCTGCAATCCAAGGGATTTGTGCGATGTCTATTGGTTTGTCGGTGCTGTTTTTGACTGCCGGAATGCTTTCGCCGCACCACTCGTAGGTTTTGTCGGCGCGGGTTTTGTCGAATGATAACAGGTAGATGTAACTGCGGTCAAACCCGCTCAATGTGGCGATCGCTTCTAGAGTTCGATCGATGCCTTTGTCTATTTCTGATAAGGGCTGGCTGATGAAATGGGTTGACAAATGGGCAATCAACTGAGCTAATTCTATTCGATACTGCAAAGATTGTTCTACTTTTTTGAGTTTGGTAACGTCTCGAAAGCTCCAGACTCTACCGACTGTTTTCGCTCCGACTTTTGAGGGCAACGAATTTAATTCAAGAATTTTTCCGTCTTTAAATTCTAATAAGTCGCTGATTTGAGTATCTGGATCTGCCGACACTTTGATCGCGTTTTGGAGAAATCCTTGCGGGTCTTTTAATTGTTCCCTGTCGAAGGGGAATCCTGTTTCGATCGTGTTTTTGACTGTGCCGAAGGTCGATCGGCTCAACTTTCCTTGGCTGGCGGACAAACCCCACATCTCTAGAAATTTCTGATTATAATTACATATTTTGCCGTTTCTGTCAACCGCCAGAATTCCTGCCTCTGTAGATTTTAGAACTGCTTGCAGTATCGAGAGCGATTGCTTGTGTTCTCTAATCTCAAAAATGTCAAAAAACACCAAGACTGATATTTCGCTGCCCTCAACGGCGGGATGGAAAAAATAGGAAACTGGTAAAATCTTGCCGTCGCGACACAAAAACTCGTCGTCCCAATTGTTGCAAGGTTGACTGGAAGCGATCGCCTGTTGTAAATCTAGTGTAGGTGCGATCGGCCTATCTTCACTCTTGCTTGCCGACTGTTTCGGCTCCGTCAAAACTTGGGATTTGTTGCCTTTGTTTTGCTTCCCGATGCGCTCTAGCAGGGAAACGCCTGCAAGTTCCGACTCTCGCCATCCCAGCAAGCGTTCGGCCTCTGGATTCACCGAGATTACACAGCCCTTTGCGTCAAGGATACACAATCCCGCTCCCCAACTGTTGACACTCGCCCGCAGTCGATCGAATTCTGAAGCTGTTGGAGAGTCTTGAGGAGACTGGGGCGAGTCTGTTAAATCCTTTAACGCCACTGTCTCGTTGTTCAAGCAATCCTGCTGCTGAAGTTCTTGCTGACTCTGAGCTTTGTCATAGCTACAACTTACCTGCTCTAATAAAAGCTGCCACTGCTCAGCAGTGGGAGGAGGAGACTCGCCGACTAAACCGAGCTGTTCGAGTTGGCGCTGGAGGTGGGGGTGCATATTTTCTGGCACTTTGTAGGCAACTTTCTACAGTATATCTTTTTAATTAATAATATTATATATACGCAGCTATACAGTTAGTCGAAAGCTACGGGAGCAAGCAAATCTTAGGTTGGATCGAAAAGCCTATTGAGCATCTGTGTTCTCCAAAACTTTTTAAACGGCGCTAATTATATCCTAACTGCTTTAATGATTTGGCTATATGTTTAAAATCTCGATACCCGCTAGGGAAAGAATCAGCAAATTGCGGAGGCGAATAAAACCGGCCACGCTCGAAAAGAAATGTCAATAAATTATTATTTGTCAGACTTTTCGGTTGAGATTGAAAGGTCGGTGAAAATAGCTGGCAGCCGAATAGTAAAGGTAGAACCTTTGTCCACCTCGCTGAATGCGGTAATGTCTCCGCCCATCATTTCGCAGAATTTCTTAGTAATCGTCAGCCCCAAACCAGTGCCGCCGTACTTTTTAGTAGTTGAGGAATCTGCTTGGGTGAAAGGCTCAAAGATTCTGGCTAACTGTTCGGGACTCATGCCAATGCCGGTATCTTTGACCGTAAAAATGATCCAATCTTGAGCGGAAGATAATAGAGACAAGCTATTTTCATTTTGGCCACCTCCTCTATACGCTCCAAGTGTTTTGCCTTTCTTTGCAGAGTCGGCGGGGGGTTCGACGGATCGGGTAACGGCGAAGGTAATCGCGCCGGAGCAAGTAAATTTCGCGGCATTGCTGAGGATGTTGAGCAGAGACTGCCGGAGTTTAGTCAAGTCGGTCTGCATTGAGCCAATATCATCGGGGCATTGTATTTCTACAATATTGCTATTTTTGTCTGCCATCGGCGCGATCGTGGCAACTACTTCCTCAACCAGAGTTGAAATGGTGAAGGTTTCGAGGTCGAAGTCGATGCGGCCTGCTTCAATTTTGGTCAAGTCGAGAATATCTTTAATCAGCGCGAGTAGGTGCTGGCCGGCCGTGTTAATTCTCTGGAGGTCGTCGATGAACTCTTCGGCACCGAGGTCTCGGGCGTCTTCTTGCAGGATCTCGCTGTAGCCGATGATGGCGTTGAGGGGGGTTCTGAGTTCGTGACTCATGTTGGCGAGAAAAATGCTTTTGGATCTATTTGCAGCTTCGGCGGCTAATGCGGCGCGGCGGAATTCTTCGGAACGCAAGCGTTCGGTGATGTCGGTGGTCATGATTAAAACGCACTGAGTGCTGCCGAGGTGGATGAGTTCCACTGACAGCAGCCAGTCGCGCACTTCGCCGGCTTTGGTGCGAATTTTGATTTCTTGGTTGCTGATCGAATTTTGTGATTGCAAAATCTGGGCGAGCCGCCCCCCGTCTTCTGAATTGACAAATATTCCTAAGTCGCTGGGAGTGCGGCCGAGAAATTCGTGCCGCAGCCAGCCTAATGAGCGCAAAAAGCTTTCGTTGGCATCGAGGAAGCATCCGTCTGTGAGGGTGCAGATGCTGATCCCGACTGGGGAGGCGTGAAAGGCTTTGGAAAATCTTTCTTCTGAAGAACGCAGGGCGGCTTCGGCTTGCTTTCTGTCTGTGATGTCTTGGACGGTGCTGGTGATGTAGAGGGAGGTGACGGCGGCTTGTTCGTAGACTGTGCGGTTGCTACCGTCGGGGAGTATGAGCCTGTAGTCGATGCTGTAAGGCTGTTGCTGAAATAAAGCGGCTTCGATCGAGGTTCTGACTAATTCTCTGTCTTCCGGGTGCACGTATTCCAAGAAGGCTTCCAGGCTGGGTTCAAAAGTTCCGGGTTCCTGTCCCAGGATGCGGTAAATTTCCTCTGACCATCGCAATTGCTGGGCGTTGCGGTCTAAGTCCCAGTTGCCTAGCTGGGCGATGCGTTGGGCGTTAGCGAGGCTGGCTTCGCTGGCGCGCAGGGAGACTTCTGCTTGGTGGCGTTCGGCGACGGTGGCAGCTAAGACTAAGCCGGTGACGGCGATGACGGCGATGAAGGCTTGCAGGGATAACAGTGCTTGGGGGATACTGCTGGCGTGTTTGAGGAAGGGGCCGCTGCCTCGGGCGATACCCCAGATGGCGAAGCCGCAGAGGATGAAGTTGGAGAGGGCGGTGTAGCGCTGACCGAATCGAAAGGCAGCCCAAACTACTAGGGGAAATGGTAAGTATTCGAGGGGATAGCGGGCGTAGGCGGCGCGGGTGCGGGAGCAAAAGACGAGCCAGCCGACTGCGAGTAGCAGCAGCAGCCAAATCGCTCGTTCAACTATCTGTTTGCGATGGGTGGGGACTTTGGGCATTTGTTGCCACGTCAGTAGCAGCGGGGCGACGAGCACAATTCCCATAGCGTCTCCGACCCACCAAGTCCCCCAAATCGTGCCAAAATCGCTCCAGCTAGATATACCACTCAGGCATACGAGGATACTGCCGATGGTGGAGCTGATCAGGGTAGATCCCAAGGCTGCTAGTCCGACTATTCCTAAAACGTCTTTGAGCCGATCGAGCCCGGCGCTAAAGTTAAGGCCTTGGAGTAGATAAGTTCCCGTCCACGCTTGCAGGCTTCTGGCGCCTGCCGATATCAATGCCGTGGCGATGTTGGCCGACGGTACGTTCATGCTGAACAGGAAGCCTCCGATCGCGATTCCCGGCCACAGTTGCCGCCCAAACAGCAGCAGGGCGACTTGGGCAATTCCTGCTGCTGGCCACATCGGGTAAATTTCTGAACTGAGGGTGAGGGTGGAAATGGCGAATTGCGACGCCCAATAGTAGACCAGGGCGATCGTGCCTACTGCGAGGAAGTACCGCCAGGAATGTCCTTTGATTGCATTAAGGAACTTTGTCTGCATGGTCGTTTGGGGAAAAGGTGGACGGTTGTTGGGGTCTCAGTATGTGGCACGGGACAGGCACAGGGTAGAGAAAATGTTTCTATTAGGTGATGGTAGGTCATGAGTGGTAGGTAGTGGGAGAAGCGTTTGAGCTAACTTTTTGTGGTGCCGTTGAGGGTTCGGTTTTTTTGTTGGATCAAATCTGCCCATGAATTTCGAGAGGAGCGCTTTTTTGTAAATATATCTCTAATGGCTAAGCAATTGGTTTGTAAATTTTTGGTTTTTGTTAAAAATTTATTACCGAGCGACAGTGGGTGTCTTTTTGTGTCGGGCGATCGTAACTCTATTCACCCTAACATTTTGCACCATGCTCAATAATACCTAAAATACCTAAAATACCTAAAATACCCATAACCGCGACGTAAAATCTCTGCTTTTAGGTAAGTTTGGGGCAAGAAACACGGTTTCTGATTAGAAGTGCAGGCGGTAGTGATTTTCACGAGATTTTCAACCAATTAATCGACGCTGCAAGTCTTGCGATCGAATACAGTGAAAGCGGATAATTTACAGCTAAGAAAAATATTTTTTCTGGTCTATTTCTCTTTAGCTGTTGCAATATCTAAGGTTAGTGTCAAACGCTCTTGAGATTCTTTAAGGGCATCTTGGGGGTTGCCGCCGAGAAGGGTTGCCTCTATGGCGCGACCGAGGTTTTCTGACAGGCGGGAGTAACCTGATATAATGGGTCGCGCTCTGGCTGAGTTCATTTGTTCTAAAAATACTCGCAAAACAGGGTTTTTTTCCACAAAGCTTTGATAAGCTTGGCTCTGTCTCGATTTTAAGTTAATGGGTAAATAACCTGTTCCCAATGCCCATGCTGTTTGGAATTCTTCACCTATAACGTATTCTAAGAATACTAGGGCTGCTCGCTCTCGTTCTGGCGAGGTTTTCATTAAAAATAGGTTTTCACCCCCTACGACGGCTGCGGGGCGTTTGAGGAGCGGTAAAGGCATGGCTCCGTAGTCGATCGCGCTTTGCTGCAACTGTGCTAGCGTCCACGGCCCGGTGATTTGCATGGCGACTTTGCCGGCGATGAAGTTGTCGAGTTCGTAACCGCGTTCGGGTGCTGACAATATTGCTGAACCTTCTTTTAACAAGTCGCTCCACAATTCTAAGGCGGCGTGAGAACCGGGATTATCTATTTGGGGTACAGGACTTTGAGGTGTTTTGCCTTTGAGTTCGCCCCCTGCGCTGAACATGAATGGCAGCCAGGTAAATACTGTCCATTCTCCTTTGCCTAGGGGGAGCACTATGCCGTGTTGGTCTGTGCGGCCGTCTCCGTTGGTGTCTCGCGTGAGCGATCGGGCTACTTGCTTTAATTCCGCCCAATTCTGCGGCACTTTTTTGATTCCTGCTGCTGCAAATAAGCTGGGACGGTAAAATATGGCGACGTTGTTTGTGCCTAGGGGAACTGACCAAGTGTGTCCGCCAAGTTCCATTGACTCGAAGAGGGCCGGGTCGATTTCGGCTTTCCGGGGCGATTTGTCGAGCCAGTTTTCTAAGGGTTCAATTGCGTCGAGTTCTGCTAGTTTTCCTGCAATTGAGGGGCCATTCCACAGCACATCCGGCGGTGCATTTCCAACTATTGCTGTGAGTATTTTTGGTAGTTGTTGGTCGGGCTGACCGATGTAAACTGGTTTGATCTGGATGTTGGAATGTGTTTTGTTGAATTTGTCTGTGAGGGTTTGAAATACGTCGCGGTTTGGCGGAGGATTGATGCCGTGCCACAGTGTGAGTTCGAGTGGTTCGCCGTTTTTTGATGCGGGTGTTGTGCTGTTTTGACAGCCGCTTAATATTAGCAAATTTAAGGTAAGTAAAATGCAGACAGCTAGTTTTAGTTGCCTTTTAATTGCTTTGGATAATTTGGATAATATCATTTTTTATTTGTATTCAGGGAGGAAGATTTTTTTAACGGCCGAGGAACGCGGATGGACGCGGATAGTTAGATGTTGGTAAAACGAGCTAAATCTAGAAAATCTGCTGGTAGCTACTTTTTTATATCTCCGAGGTATTTTAAACAAAACGGTGAAAGCTCCTGCTCCTAGTCTATCTTGCGGCCACATCCGATAGCAAGAAATTTCTGTCAGGTGCGATCGATATTTTTCTAAATGAGGAACAGAGACTGGCCCAAAATCGGGGAATTTGCTTAACAGCCATTGGCTGACTTGTTCATTTTCTGCGGTTGAATAAGTGCAGGTCATGTATGCAAGATAACCTTGGGACGCTACAATTTTAGCAGAATTGGCTAAAATTATTTTTGGGCGGTTGGCATTGCTGTTGATGGTGACATGATGAAAGCAGCCGGGTGCTTTGTCTCCTTTTGCTAAGAGTGATTGACCAGTACAAGGAGCATCTACTATTACTAAATTAGCCGTTTGTGGCATCTTTTCGGCAAGTATTTTTGAATCGACGTTGGCGGCGGCGGATGGGTTAATTTGGCAGCGTCTTAAATTAGAGATCAGCATTCCCATGCGTTTGCCTATGACTTCGTTGCACAACAGCAATTCTGGGTTTAATGTTTTCCAGGCAAATATACTTTTTCCTCCGGGGGCGGCGCACATATCTAAGATTAGTTTGGTTTGCTGGGGTATTGTTAACAATGTGGAGGCTGCGAAGATTGAGGAAAAGTCGAGACAGTAGTAATGTCCTGCTTGATGTAAAAAAGGTTTTCCCGGCTGGGATTCTCATGCCAGTCTATCTACAAATGGCGGTTGCCAAGAAACTGGAATTTCGATATCAAATGGGTTTTTTGTTGGTTTTGGTTGCACCCACAAGATAGCAGGATTAAAAGGTTGGGGATTGGTGACGGCATGAATAAACTTTTCTTGTGCGGCGGTGTCGGCAAATAAGCTGCGGCTGAGTTTAAGCAGGAGATTCGACGGGCTTTCCATGTTCGAGGAGGTATGATCGCAATTTTGACAACTTTACCACCTATAGATTGTAGGCGATCGTCCTTCGGAACACCCCTCTCTCACTTTAATCAAGCAGTCCTAGGGTGCGTCGCCATTAAAAATCCCAAAGAGGGGTGGGGGGGGTTTTGATCGTTTGTCGATGGGTAGCAAATATGTGGATGAACCCGCCCCTACATGGTAAAATTATTGGTATAATCTTCAATAAAATATGTAGGGACTGGTTCACCGCTCAATTGTGCCACCCACCAATCATCTGAATAAACCCGCCCCCACCCCAGCAACAGCCCCAAAAAACGCTTAGATTCCATCAATATCTTGTTGATCAAGCCTGAACCATACCAAATAGGAGCAATTTTTTATGACTAAAGCATTACCCGGAAAAAAAAGTGTTTTGGTTCAGATTAAAAATGATGCTGATGCGAAACTTCTTTCGACAGAATCTCAAGCAGATATCCAAGCTCGAACCGCCCTCTCTATTGCTAATATCAATGCAGACACTGCGATTTCTATTGCCAAGATTAATTCAGAAAACGCTAACAAACAAATAAAACTACAAGAAAATATTTCTATTCTCCAAGCCTTGCAACATCAAGCCACCCTTGATGTCACAAGGGAAGAAGGCGAATTAAACCGAGATTTACAGCAATACCTCGCAGAAATGAATAGTGCTTGTCAACGCAATGAAGGTATGCTAAACCGCGAGTTACAATATAAATTAGCGGATTTAAATTGGGGTTTTCAAGCCAATGAAGGCCAACTCAACCGCGAACACAGCGCCCAACTAGAAGTATTGCGCGCCGAATTGCAAAAATTTTGCCTCGCTCAACAGCGTCAGCTCCAACTAGAATTAAAACAGTTAGATGCTCTCTTAGCACGAGAGATTGCTCAGGCAAATCGCGAAACAGCAATTGCCACCATTGTTAAACAAAAAAACTTAGAAAATTCCCCAATTTTAGTCACCGCCGAAAACCTTATTGCCAACATCAACCCCGAAGATACACCCATTTTACGAGTTTTCTTATCACCGCCAGTCTTGACTCACGATGCTGCTAGACCAAATCAAAACTTTCCGGTATCTGAGGAATTTTTAAGCAATTATCTGCGAAACTTCCTAGACAAGTATATCACCGAGGGCCGGCCAGTGCAATTTATGGGCGGTTATTGGCGGAGTAATGTTTTTCGGGAAGAAGCGGCGGCGGAAAACTTATTTGCAGGTTTGCGGGTAATTCCCACACTCATTTTAGACTCATCCGCCACGCCCGATGACTTTTATTTGCGCTTTGGCTTTTGGCATATTAATTTCAAAAAATATCGTTACCAAACCCCAATTCATCAATTACCTTGGGTTGAGGTATTGTATGATTTTGCCAAACAACGGGCTGTGAATTGGCAAGGGAAACGACAAGCGTATATTGACTCTGGTAAGCCTGTGGCTGATTTTGATAGCCGTTATGGTGAGGAAACAGTTAAAGGCTATCAGCAAAATTTACGAATTTTGGAAATTGAACGCGGTGCCCTAGAGGAAGGAGAAGATTTAAGCGAAATTCATCGCCCTTATCATTTGCACAAAAATGATTACAATGATTTGGCCGAATTTATCGGGATATTCCATGCTTTAATCGCCGGGTTAATTGTTGATGAATATTGTCTGATATTTCTGCCTCCAAACGAGCAAAAAACACCTTTGCTGCCGCAGTTACTCCCGGAAATGTTGGCAAAAATGCCCGCAGAGGAACAGGAGACTGTCATAGAAATTGCAGTGGGTTATTATCAGGCATTATATGACAACTTGGCTGAAGAACAGTCGGCATTAATTCCTGATTTGCGTTTGGATTTAGCTGTATCTCTGTTGAGTTTGGCTGACAAGCAGTGGGCCGCAGCACAGTTATATTTGTCTGTCCAAGATTGGTTAAAACTGCATGGTTTGCCGATTCCAGAACAAAGTCAGTTATTAAATGCTTTGGCTGCGGCTTTAACCATTGATGATTTGCCCTATGTAACCAAGCTAAATCAATGTTTGCAAGGTTTGGGGGCGGATTTACAACTAAGCGCGATCGAGTCTTGTTGGCAACGGGGTTTACAACGGGCAAACAATGGGGAATATTCCTCGGCAATTACAGATTTTTATCAAGTTTTACAGTTAGATAGTTCTCGCTTAGACGCGAATATTCAGCGCGGTTTGGCTTATTATCAAGTTTGCGATTATGAGGGCGCTATCGCAGATTTTGACCTGGTACTGCGATTAAATCCTAATGATGCTCATACTTACCATCATCGCGGGCTAGTTTATCATAAATTAGGACAGTTAGAACAGGCAATTGAAGATTTTAATCGCGCTTTGCAAATTGATCCGAGTTTACCGGGTGTACTGCATATTCGCGATGTGGCTTTGGGTACATTAGAGGAGAGAAAACGGGAAGCAGAAGCGGAACGTCAGCGCCAGGAGGAAGAAAAAAGGGCACGTCAACGCCGGGAAGCAGAAGCAATAGTACCTCAACGTCAAGCAGCCGCAGCGGAACCTTTGCACCGGGAGGAAGAAGCTAGCAAAGGTAAACCATTTACTTTTAAAATCATTAAGGTGGACAAGTATGGGAAACAAAGTAGTAAGAAGTCAGGGAAAGCTTATCAAAAAGAGGAAGATTTAGGCAAGGGGGTGAAACTGGAAATGGTGCATATCCCCGCGGGTAGTTTTATGATGGGTTCACCATCGGGAGAAGGTAATGATAATGAACGCCCGCAACATCAGGTCACTTTTGCCCAACCATTTTATATCGGAAAATATCCCATTACCCAAAAACAATGGCAAGCGGTGATGGGATATAACCCTTCTGATTTTAAAGGTGCGAAGCGGCCTGTAGAACAAGTAGCGTGGAATGATGCTGTAAGTTTTTGTCAGAGGCTATCGAAGAAAACCGGGAAAAACTATCGTTTGCCGAGTGAGGCGGAATGGGAATATGCTTGTCGGGCAGGTACGAGTACAGCTTTTCACTTTGGGGAGACAATTACCCCAGATTTAGTTAATTATGATGGCAATAATCCCTACGGTTCTGCACCCAAAAGACTTTATCGCCAAGAAACAACGGCAGTGGGGAGTTTTCCTCCGAATACCTTTGGACTTTACGATATGCACGGCAATGTTTGGGAATGGTGTGCTGATCCTTGGCATGGCGATTATAACGGCGCACCATCTGATGGTAGTTCCTGGGAAACTGGCGGAAATGATTACCGTGTGCAGCGTGGTGGTTCGTGGAACAACAATGCGGTCGATTGCCGTGCTGCCGACCGCCACAATTCTGCGGGCTACTCGTACATCAGGAACAGGGGTTTTCGTGTAGTGGAGGCTTTGGCTCTCCCTTCTGCGGGCTACTTGAACGGGTACAGGGGTGTTCGTGTAGTGGAGGCTGTGGCTCTCCCTTCCTGGCTGTCTTGGCTGTGTGTACTCTTCTTTGCTTTTTTGCTCTTTTTCATTTTCCGGTAGTGCGTTAGCGCTTTAAAAAAATTTCAGGAGCGATCGCAAATCCGGTTAAATAGACATAATTTCGGTACGGGCGGGTTCACCGAAATATTTGCCACCAATCGACAAATTATCAAACCCGCCCCCACGCCACCGAGATGTTAAATAATTGATGGAATTTAAGGGTTGTTTGGGGTTATTGGTTGGGTGGGGGCGGGTTTATAGATATTTGGGGTGTCAATTAGAGATTGTTGGTGAACTCGCCCCTACAGGTTTTCTTGAAGATTTTACCAAGAATTTGACCATCTATGTAGGGGGGGTTCACGCCTGATATTTGCCACCCATCGACAAACGATAGAAACCCGCTCCCACCTCACTATAAACTGCCGACTTGTATAGATTTTGGCTACACACGCATCTATAATATGTTATGGTTTTTTCCGGCTGTTCTACATAACTAAAAGTATATGAAAATTGTCTTTTTTGGCACTCCCGATTTTGCTGTTCCTACTTTATCCAGTTTGCTAAGTCACCCAGAATTTGAGGTTGTGGGTGTAGTGACTCAGCCGGACAAACGTCGGGGAAGAGGCAATCAATTGATGCCTTCACCTGTAAAAGATGTGGCTTTAAATCACAGTCTCCCGGTTTGGCAGCCGCGCCGAATTAAGAAGGATGCGGAAACGCTTGCTAAGTTGCGAGAAGCGGAGGCGGATGTGTTTGTGGTGGTGGCTTACGGCCAAATTCTTTCTCAAGAAATTCTGGATATTCCTAGTTTGGCTTGCGTTAACGTTCACGGTTCAATTTTGCCGAAGTATCGCGGTGCCGCGCCGATTCAGCGCTGTCTTTTTGACGGGGAAAAGACAACAGGAATTACTACTATGCTGATGGATGCTGGGATGGATAGTGGGGCCATGCTATTGAAGGCTTTTGCTGGTATTTCGCTGTTGGATAATGCTGATTCTTTGGCGGATAGGTTGGCGGAAGTTGGGGCGGATTTGTTGATAGAAACTTTGGTGAAGTTGAGGGATGGGGAAGTTAAAGCTGTTGTTCAAGATGATGCTGAGGCGACTTATGCGCCGATGATTAAGAGTGCAGATTATGTGCTGGATTGGTCGAAAAGTGCGATCGACCTTCACAATCAAGTTAGGGGCTTTTTCCCGGATTGCACGACGACTTTTCGCGGCAATTCTCTGAAGGTGATAGCTACTGTGCCCGTCGGGCCGGAATATTGGCTGCAAATGCCAGCGGATTTGAGAGTTTTGGAACGCGAATGGCCTGTTTTGGATCAGTTATCGGGCGCAAATGGGGCAGTTGTCAAGGTTGTGAAGGGCTTGGGGGCGATCGTCCAAACCGGCGATGGTTTATTATTATTGCGGGAGGTGCAGTTGGCGGGGAAAAAGGTGCAGTCTGGGGTGGATTTTGCCAATGGAACTCGGTTGGCTGTAGGGGAAGTTTTTGGGAGGGTTGAAGTTAAGTAAATGAGTGGTAGGTAGAAACCGGGTTTCTGCGAATCATTTGGGTTGAGTACGAAAAATATAGGAAGAAACCCGGTTTCTGAGATTGTGTGGTAGGGAAAATTTACATACCCGATCTTACCTAAAATTCTACCTAAAATTCCACCAAAACTTCCTCCGTACCGCCCAACAAACCCTGCGCCGCCTCCAACATACTCTCCGCAACATCTTTCAAATCTTCGCGACTTGCTAAATAAGTTTTCAAAGCTTCTAACGGTTCTATACTATTATTAGCATTCAATTCGGGCAACCGCGGCCTCGCTAGCTGACTGACTAATTCCGGTTGGATTGTGTAGCTGTGCGCTTCGCCCAGAAGTGTGTGCAATTCTCCGTTATCTATTAAATCTAATTGTTCCGATCGCAATTGGTAAATTAATCTCACAACCGCGTCTTGTATCTCTTTCTTGCCAATAGCTTTAACTAACTCGGCTTGCGGGTTTTCCGATTCGGAAACATTCACTTTAATCGTCTGAAACACCCGCACTGGCAAAGTGCAAAATTCCCACTCAGCTTTCCCCCGTTCCACATTAACTAACACAAAACCTTTATCTTCTTTCTCTTCGCTAAAATCAACTCGTTCGATACTTCCGGGATAGATTACGGGCGGATTGTTGGAAGCGTTGAGATTTTGGTGTTTGTGTACGTGGCCGAGAGCAACATAATCAAAACAAGGGCGAGTTAGCATGGAAACGGGAATGTTAAAACCTTTACCAACTGCTAAAAAACGCTCGGCACCCAAACTCGCTTTATCTGCCATTAAATGCGCTAAAAGTACGGTGGGTATGTCGGGGTTGAGGCGGCGGATTTCGCCTTCCATTGCGATCGTCAGTTTTTCGGTTAATAATTGGTTAACATCGCCCATAGACAGGCTTTCAGTCTCGGATCGCGTCATTAAGGTCGATCGAGTCAACCAAGGCAATGTTACCACCTGTACGGGCCCGCTGCGGGTTTGAATGAGGTGAGTGTCCAGGCGATCGCCTACAATAAACTTAGGTATCCCCAAAGTCCGATAAATTCCCAAACTCGCGCCACCTTGTCCCTGAGAATGTTGGTCGTGATTTCCTACTAGCAAAACAGTCGGAATTTGCGCGTCCACCAAGCGGCTGAATTGGCAAGCAAAAGCCTCTTTAACAAACGGTGGAGGCGTCGAATCCGGGAAAGCATCGCCGCCGAATATAACTAAATCTACGGGTTCAGAAATTGCTCTATCCATACATTTGCTCAGCGTCGCCGCGAAGTCTTCCAGCCGCGTATTTAAACCGGTTTCTGGATTAATCCGACCGTGAGAAAAGCCGCTGCCCATGTGAATGTCTGAAAGGTGTAAGATTTTAATCATTGTTTTTTCTATTTGTTAGCTATCGTTTCGGTTCCTAGTGAGGACTTCAGTCCTCAGAAGAAAAACTTGCATTCCTGACTACGAACCAAAGAAATTTTTTTTTCATACATCACAATATGAGGCCGGGTACTTTTTGATAAACTTGTGCGATCGGGCAGCGAAAATCTATACTCGTTAACTCTAACTCCTCTCCTTGTCGGTAAGTCTGAGAAACCCAATTTCCCTCAGCGTTGACGCGAAAACACTCAATTTTGATTTCTGATTGAGTTATGAGTACGTATTCTTGCAAACTCGGAGAAGTTTGGTAATCTGCAAATTTATCGCCTCTGTCAAAAGCTGCCGTTGAGGGCGACAATACCTCAACTACTAAAGATGGATATAAAATGAAATCTTCAGTAGTTGAGGTATCCCTTTCGTCGCAAGTCACCGCTACATCAGGATAGTAATAGCAATTTGCCTCTTCCAGTCTGACTTTTATATCTGATGGTAAAACGATGCAGTCGGTGTCATCAAGATGATTTCCCAGCCGCCTTACTAAGTTACTAGCAATAATGATATGGGGCTTTTTTGCCCCTGTCATTGCATAAACGTGTCCGCGTCTGTACTCATGTTTGATCGGGCTTACTCGCTCGCCTTCTAGGTACTCTTCTGGAGAAATGTAGAAATTATTTTTGCTGATAACCATTGATTTTTACTCCGATGATTTTATCTGATACTATGTGTTTGAACTCACATATTCGGGGAAGGAAACGGCAGTGCCGTTTCCCTACAAATTTAACAAAACTCCAGAAATCGTGCGTGCCATAATTTGCCGCTTTCCGTCAAACCCTGCGATCGCACTTTAATTTTGACACTTTTGGGGTTAGCCTCGTAGAGTCGGGCAATTTCCTGCATTTCCTCCCCGCTAAACCCGGTTCCCACGGTTCCTACTGGGACTAATTTGCCATCAATTTCTTGCGCTACTTTGACGGCACTAAACGGCCGCCCCGCAACTTTGGTCGCCGTCAAACCCACAATAAATAAATCGTGTTCTTGACAGTATTTAGTCCTCACCATCGGATATTTCTTAACATCTTTGCCGCCGACATATTGGCAGTTGTGCAACACCCAAACTTCGCCTTCTCTATTTTCAGATTCCTGCTGATTTGCCAGGACGAGTTTTTCGGCGGTGGTGCGAAATGTCGGTACAACTTCAAAGGCTGGGGATAAATTAGCCAGCATTTCGCCAACTTCAACTCCCGCTGCAATTCGTTCGGATTCTGCCACGGTAGTTAAATCATTGCCTTTGAAAAACAAACTTTTAAAAATGCCATAAATTGCGTTGGGCTGGATTGTGGGAAAACCGCTTTCAATATTAACTGTAGCAGCTTGCGCGCCGGTGCGGTGTTCGCTGCCGGTACAGCTTTTGTAATACAGTTCGCCGTCTAAAATAAAGGTGCCAATTTTAGCGGCTGTGTCGATTAATGTGCGATCGATCTCAACCGATGCCTGTTGCCGCAGGTTAGTCGATCGCGATTGGTAGTATGCTTTATCTGGCGTCGCGATGACCACTACTCGATTGCCGTCGCGCTTTGGCTGTCCCCAATAATCGGGATTTTCGATGTAATAAGAACGTTCACTCGGCGCGTCAACTGGCTGCATCGTGACAATCCTTCCCGGCTGCAAATGCGGCGGTAATTCGGGAACAATGGGGCTACTAACAGTCTCTATTGTGGCAGCGGTAGTTGATTTGGCAGCAGGAGCAAGATTGGTGGTAGATTTGTTTGGAGTATTGAGGGCGATCGGCTTTTCTCCGGTTTCCAATTCAAAGGCTCTTTTCCAAAAGCCGATCGCCATTTCGGGGTATCCTTCCGACTCCGCGCACAGTGCAAAACCAATAACTTTTGCCGTACCAATTCCGCGCCCGTAATCAGCTAAATACTGCACTGCTCCCGCTTCTCCCATCAAGTGCAATTCTCGCTGAACAATGCGATTGTTCCAGCGTTCTCGAATGTCGGCGCTAATTTTTTTTGCTGCTTTTCGCTTGGCTTCTGCGTATTCGGTGCAGTCCATACTGCCTCCTTTATGTAGGGCTATTTCTATACTATACTAAAGCTTGATTTATTAGTCAATCGTAATTGGACAATTAGGTGGTGTGAATAAATTTAACTTTTTCATTGGTGAACTAGATTTATTTTTTTACCGCAGAGGCGCAGAGGGCACAGAGGAAGAGCAGAAAGAGAGTAATCTAAACTCTCTAATCCCCAATCTAAAATTGATATTAGGTAGCCCCAAAAAATGCTACTGTAGGCAAGAGCGAAACGATGATAATCATCCCTCCCTAATCTAAAATCTAAAATCTAAAATCTAAAATCTAAAATTGTATGATTATCCCCTGGCACCTGTTATCACTTGGAAAAATTTAGGCGTGTACCTTTGTAAAAGACTACCCGCAGCCAGCGTTAGTAAAGTGGAAATTGTCAATATCAACAAATAGTGTATCATGACAGTTATCGAATTTGGCGTTTTTGACAATTTCTCAAAAACTTCCTTCAAAACTGTTACCGTCGGTTCGTGAGAAGCATAAACAAAAAATGCCAAACCCGAAAGATTTAAACACACCTTTTGCAGCTTCCCACCTACCAAATCGGCAGCGCACCAAATCGCCATCGTACCTACTACTCTGGTGCAGCATTCAAACAGGTGTTGGAAAGTTTCTATTTCGGATGTTTTCATTATTGCCAGCACAACAGCCATCGCTAAGTATATGCTTACGATCAAACTTTTTCGTCGATTGATCCAAGTTAAATCCAATTTTTGAACAGCAATCAGACATCCCAAATAAAAGAACAGTGGCCCCAACCACTGGATTTTAATAAAACCAAGTTGTAATTTCAGCAACCAAGGCGCGGCAAACAAAGCCAAACCTAGATAGGGTATCTTTCTAGCTACCAGTAAAAATACCGGAGATAGAATCACCATCGCGATTAAGTCCCGGACATACCAGAAATGAAATGCGATCGGATAACCGTTTCTGTACCCCGTCAAACAATCTATAAAATTGGCGAAGCTGTAGTCTTCAATGTATTTTTTGTAATGACCTTGAATAATAGAACTTGTTGCCGGTATGTTCAAGACAATTAAGACCATTGCCAATAAAGCTAAGTTCCAAAATAAATAGGGAACCAGGAGAGTCCAAAACCGAGACTTGAGCTTTTCTTGGTAAGAATTTAGCGATAAGTTAAAAGTTTTGAAAAAAAGAAATCCTGAAATAACAAACAAAAAAGAAACGCAGGAACCACCCCAAGTGCTCGCAATAAAAGTCTGGAAAAATTTGTCAGCATATCCCACAGAATTTATAGACGAGTGAATAGTAACAATCCCAATAATTAGGGGGAGACGTAATAATTTAATTTTCCCAGAAATTTCAGGCGTAATTTGCATTTTTTACTGACCGAGTGTATGGATAGATCGACCTGTATTTACATTGAGATGGCAAATTACCGTAATCGGTTTGCCGTCAATGCTAAGATAACATCGGATCGCGCATTGCGACCAATAAAGCCGTGAGTTGTGTCTTACTCGCGTTGAGTTAGCCCAATGGCGATCGCAGGTTCGAGAATTTAAGATCGAGTTTAATCTTACTGTTATGATGCGATTGATTTTGTACAGCAAACCCGGATGCCACTTGTGCGAAGGGTTGCAAGAAAAACTCGAACAGATTGAAAGCCTCCAGTTTCAACTCGAAGTCCGAGATATTACCGAACGCGATGACTGGTTTCAAGCTTATCAGTACGAAGTTCCAGTTTTGTTTAAAGTGCAGCCTCAGCCCACAAATTCTGTTGGCGAGGCTGCATTCTCCCCTGAAGAAGTGTTACCCCGTCCTTCTCCCCGCTGTAGTGTCGCCCAATTGGAGCAAATGTTACAGAAATATTTGCAAATCGATCTGTCACAATAATACAATTTACCCAAAAACTCAGGTTTTAATCCTGACTTCGGGGTGCTCGGTGTGCAGCTTACTCTAGGGCGAGAGCTTTTACACCGCGCACCAAAAAAACTTAGGCTTTGCACCGCCCACAGCAAAAACCTGTAGAGAGTGGCTCAAACAATGTGTTCCGCCAGTCATATTCAAGACATCCAAGTGAGGAGTTTTTCAGATGAAATTGAGAGAATTATTAGCAGCAGTTCCCAGCATTTCCTTTGACGCCCAACATCCCGCCCTCGATGTCGAAGTCAAGGGTTTATCCACTAATTCCCACGCTTGTCAGGCGGGCGATTTGTTTTTGGGAATGCCGGGAACTCGGGTAGATGGCGGAGATTTTTGGCAAAGTGCGATCGAATCTGGTGCACTTGCCGCCATAATTTCCACCCAAGCAGCCGAGAAGACACCCCCCCAACCCCCCCTTGCTAAGGGGGGGCTAGAAGAGGTTCCTTCCCCCCTTAGCAAGGGGCTAGAAGAGGTTCCCTGCGTCATCGCAGCAGCGGATATGGCTCAAGTTTGCGGTCAAATAGCCACTGCTTTTTACGGCAATCCAGCTAGCAAATTAAAACTTGTCGGCGTTACCGGGACTAACGGCAAAACTACAACCACTCATTTAATCGAATTTTTGCTCAATGAAATGCAGTTGCCGACGGCAATTTTTGGTACGCTTTATACTCGCTGGCCGGGATTCCAACAAACTGCACTTTACACCACACCTTTTGCAGTTGACCTGCAAAAGCAATTAGCAGAAGCTGTAGTCGCCGGATGCAAACACGGGGTAATGGAAGTCAGTTCCCACGCTTTAGCGCAACAGCGAGTTTTGGGGTGTAGTTTTGAAGTTGCTGTCTTTACAAATTTGACTCAAGATCATCTCGATTATCACCGGGATATGGAAGATTATTTTGAGGCTAAATCGCTTTTGTTTGGTTCGGATTACCTCGCAAATCGCGCTGTGATTAATATTGACGATACCTACGGGCAGCGGATAGTTGAAACCCTCAAATCTGACCTAGTTTGGAGTTACAGCACTAGCGACAAAACGGCAGATTTGTATGCTTCAGATTTGCAGTATCAGCCTAATGGAGTTACGGGAATGCTGCACACTCCCAAGGGTGAAACAGCTTTTTCTTTGCCTTTAGTCGGTCAGTTCAATTTATCAAATATGTTGGCTGCTGTTGGTGCTGTTTTAGAATTGGGTTTAGATTTGTCCGCAATTGTGGAGAAATTATCTCAGTTTTCGGGAGTTCCGGGACGGATGGAACGGGTGCAAATTAGTCCCGACCAAGATATTAGCGTTATTGTCGATTACGCGCACACTCCAGACAGTTTGGAGAACTTGTTGAAGGCGTCGCGGCCGTTTATTCCGAGTAAGATGATTTGCGTGTTTGGCTGCGGTGGCGATCGCGATCGCACTAAGCGGCCGATCATGGGTAAAATTGTGGCAGAATTAGCCGATTTAGCTGTTGTTACTTCCGACAATCCGCGCACGGAAAATCCCGATCGCATTTTGGAGGATGTTTTAGCAGGAATTCCCGCCACAGTAAAGCCGATAGTGATGTGCGATCGAGCCGCTGCAATTCGCACTGCTATTATGGACGCTAAACCGGGAGATGGCGTGCTGATTGCAGGGAAAGGACACGAAGATTATCAGATTTTGGGCACCGAAAAAGTCCATTTTGACGATCGAGAACAAGCGCGAGATGCCTTGAAAGCCAGAATGAATTCGGTTAAATGAATTCGGTTAACAGTTAACAGTTAACTGTTAACTGTTAACTGTTAGCTGTTCGTGGGCTGTGAAATTTGTTGTATTTTTAAGTATTGATAGGACGATAGAATCTGATTGGCACTAGATTATATCTGATTAATCCTGAGACTAAACAACTCAAACTCATTGACTGTTGTATTTCTGCACTGGGAGAAGGAACGGAGTTTGTCATTGAGATTTTCATTGATTAAAACTAATGACTAATGACTAATGACTAAGCACTATTGCAGCGGCAAAAATACCGTCATCACCTCGCCCTTTTGGGGTCGCTGGCGAATTACCAACTTCCCGCCAGCAGCCCGAAATAAATTCTTAGTCACGCTCAAATTTAAACTCAAACTTCCCGTCTCCGGCTGCACCATCAACAAAGGCCCGATCGATCGCAAAGGAGCATTCGCCGCTTGTGCAAAAGTCGAGGCGACATTACCTTCAGGTAGGTGTTCCGATTCCAACTGCAACTTTAACTGATTGCCCGCCAATGTCACCTCCACCTGAATGCGACTCCCGGAAGGCAAAGTTCGAGTAAAATTCTCAATTAAATTAGTTAAAACCTGATCCAACATCGTCGGATCGCTGACTACCGCCGGCAACTTTTTCGGCACAATCACTTCCAAAGTGTGGTTTCGCACAGTCGCCTGTTTTTGCCAGCGGGGAATGCTATTTTGTAGCACTTCACCGAGGGACATTGCTGTTAGCTGCACGCCAGAATTTTTAGCTTGCGACATTTCCAATTCCACGGCGCGGAAAATTAAACTGAAGCGATCGATCTGAGTGGTGCACTCAGCATCAATCATTTCCAAACGCTTGACCACCACCGGATCGAGTTTGGGACGTTTCAGCAGCAATCGAGTCAGCGTGCGAATAGTAGCCAAAGGAGTGCGGACTTCGTGGGCGATCGCCTGTAGCAATTCCACCTCTTTAGTAGCGAGAGGCATTGGAGATTTGCAGTTGATATCTGTAGCCGATAACTTGTGATGTCTATGGTTCAAACCATCATCACTTCTTTCATCCTTTATCCTGCCTGCTTCATCTTTCCCAATTGGCAAATTATGCAACAGCAAGCGGCTGAACTGCATCACTGTTTGATAATTTGGCTCCACAGGAAAAAACTGCTGGAACAGCGCGTCTAATTTAGTAGAATTATTAGTTAATTTGCTAACTGGTAAATTGAAGCTACCGTCAGAATTGGCAAGCAAACATTCGCTTTCAGTCACCCTGCGCCGCAAAACTTCCCAAGCTTTGGCGACTACTTGCGGATCGAAAGAAAATAGAAAAGCCGGAATTCCCGCAGAATTTTCACCCAAAACCATCACCAGGCTAAAACTAGCAGTTAAAACCAAACAAAACTGCTCGTTGGCTAAGGGATCGCCACTTGCCAAAGCCAAAGCCGGGGCCGTCGCAGGTACTGAGGTTTGCACATCAGCCGCCGGCATTAAAGCTAAAGTTTGTCTGGCCCGAAAAGACCACAAAGCTGCATCGTTGTCGGGAATACTGGTAAAAATCCAATTGGCAAAGCCGTTGGCCAAAGCGGGGTGAGTCAAAACCGAAGATGGGCCCGACAACACCAATCCCTGACAGGAATTGGAGATTGTCGATCGACCATTTGCTCGATCGGCATCTGTTTTTTGTCCTGCTTTTTGCCGATCGAGCATTTGATTCAAAGCTGCGATCGCCCCGTACCATTCCTGTTCAGCTTTGGGCCGAGAAGCCCCACGGCTTACAGGACACCGATGGCGGTTGTTTCCTCCCGCCAACTTAGCATCAAAGAGACTGAGGTCATTTTCTTGGCCTTCGGAGGCTAAAATTTCGCTTATTGTCGGTAAAAAGTAAGTATTCACAGTTATAAACCCACCTTCGGAGGCATGAAGGGTGAAGTATTTATGTATAGGAAAGTTCAGGAGTTAGGAGTCAGTCGATTTTAGATTTTAGATTTTAGATTTTAGATTTACCCCACAGATAAATCTGGGAGATTGAACTAGGGTCTAAAATTTTTATCTTTCCACGACTTAAGTACGTGGCACGGTATCCGTTTTTGGGCCGGGTCAAGCACCAGCACGATCGAAAAATCCCGCATAATTTCTTGCGCCTTCCTCCTAACTCACAGGATATCCACATTTGTCAACTAAGGATATTGGCAGAACCGTACCAATAAGTCGCAATCTCCGCGCTTGGGGCGATATTTTGGACGATCGCCCTAACAAAAGTGCAAAATGAAGTAAGTTAAACACCGTGCTTTCCTTATGCCCACCTCGATCGCCGACTCGAAAAATCTGCTGTCAGACTTAATGGCACGCTACCGCCACCAAGTCGATTATCTGGCAATTCGACTGGAAGAAGCCGAAGGCACCGACATCCTGCTGCGGGGCGAAAAAATTGAAACCCTCAGCGAAGGAGTCTCAATTGGCGGCCAAGTCAGAGCTTGTCACAAAGGCGGCTGGGGCTTTGCCAGTTTTAACCGACTTTCCACCCTCGCCGAAAGAATCGAAGAAGCCATCGCCGCGGCAAAACTGATCGGCGAAGAAGAAACGATCCTGGCGCCAGTTACACCAGTACAAGACATTTGCTTGCTGCCGCTGACAGGAACAGACCCCCGTCTGGTTCCCCTAATTGACAAAAAGCAATTGTGCGATCGTTACGCGGCCATTCTCCGCAGCATTGACCCCCGCATCGCCACCATCTCCGTGCGCTACGGCGACAGCACCCAGCGGATCATCCTCGCCACCTCCGAAGGCACCATGCTCGAACAAGGTTGGGCAGACATGGAAATGCGCTTTGCCGCCACAGCCCGCAGCGGGGAAACCGTACAAACCGGCCGCGAAACCACTGGTTCCCGCAAAGCTTACGAAGATTTAACCGATCTCGATGTTCAAGTTCGCAGCGCCGCCCAGAGAGCCGTAGATTCCCTAGCCTTACCCCCCGTCCAAGGCAACACCTACACCGTCGTCATCGACCCAATTTTGACCGGATTATTCGTCCACGAAGCCTTCGGACACCTTTCCGAAGCCGACATGGCCTACGAAAATCCCGACATTTTGGAAATTATGACCCTCGGCCGCCAGTTCGGCCCAGAAAACTTGCAAATTTTCGACGGTGCAGCGCCAGAGGGACACCGGGGCAGCTATTTCTACGACGACGAAGGCACTCCCGCGACTACTACTCAGTTAATTAAAGACGGCGCTTTAGTCGGGCGACTGCACTCGCGGGAAACGGCGGGCAAGTTGGGAGAAACGCCTACTGGCAATGCTCGCTGTTTGAATTATCATTATCCGCCGATCGTCCGCATGACGAATACTTGGATCGAACGGGGTGACACGCCAGTTGCTGACTTATTTTCTGGTATCAAAGAAGGAGTTTATGCGCGCAATTGGCAAGGCGGCATGACTAACGGCGAAATGTTTACTTTCAGTGCCGGCGAAGCTTGGATGATCCGTGACGGAAAACTAGACAATCCGGTGCGGGATGTTACTCTTTCGGGTAATGTTTTCAGCACTTTAGCTGATATTGAGGCGATCGGCGACGATTTCTACTGGGATGAATCCGGCGGCTGCGGCAAGGCAGGACAAAGCGGTTTGCCCGTCGGCTGTGGGGGCCCGAGTTTGCGGATTCGCGATGTCGTTGTTGGTGGCGAAGCTGCGGAAGAAGATTAAAGCTCCAAAAGTTGAAAAAAAAAGGTAAAGCGTAAGATTCCTACTCGCGCTTTACCTTTCTTTATTTTTTGAGTGCAACATTTCCCGCCCGTTGGTGGTGTCTGATATCTTGAGGACGCTTGGCCAAAAAATCGGAATAGCCAAAAATTATGCCTTGAGTCGTCAAATACTGCTGAAAAATCTGTTTTTTTGCTACGCAGTACGTAAGTCCGCAATTAATGGCTCGAAATATTCAATTTTTCTCTTCTTATCCCAATTTTCTCTTCTCCCATTCTCCCCCTAATTCCCTGCAATTATCGCTTTTTTCGGCTTTATCTCCCGCTTCCTCGTTGTGGCGGCTTATTATCTGGCTCCTTATCGTAAAAGGTCTGAGAGTCGGCTATGGCGGTTAAAATTTCGGGAGCAGAGTTGTCTTGAGCAAAAAAGGTCGATCGAGTTTCTAAGCTTTGAGCATTAACTGCGCCAGCACTCAGTAACAGGCTTGACATCAGGATGGAAGAGTAAACGCGCATCATAAATTTTGGTGGGTGTATTTTCCCTTCTTGATACGCAGTCTGTACTCTGCTATCAGGATAAAAAAAATAATTCTGGTGAAATCATCAATTAGTAAATGAGGGCATCTGCAATTTTTTTGAGTTTTGGTTAAAAGCGGGTGAAATCCATCCTCTAGCTCGCTGGTTCGCTGATAATTTCTAGTTCTCTGCTACTTGCGGGCAACCAGCAGAATTCAAGACCATGTTCAAAAAAATCATGTTACTCTTCTATGCCCGTGTTCCAAACCCTGGTAGTTATAAATCCTTCCCAAATCTAAAATCTAAAATATAAAATCTAAAAGGGTATCGCCCCTGGAATCCTTTTGAAACAGTCTTCCAAGAAAGAAACAAAAACCGCCAATTGTAAAGTTTTACTACTTTTATGATTAACTTGTTGACACTCTCAGGCCTAAAGGCACTGAGATTCTTAAGATTTTGCAACTTTAATCTCCTGAATTTTCAGGTTCCCAAACTCACCACGTTTGCTCTGTGAGCGTGGTGATACCTTTTGGGCGTTTGAGTAGCTGTAGGGTGCGTCGCCACCTGCCAATTCTAAAAAAGAGCGACAATCTCCAAGCGACGCACCTTACCTGAAGCGTGAGCGTAAACAAACCAAAAACTCATAATTGTTGCAAGAGTTTGGAGAATTGGTATTGACATATAAATATCTTGATAATGAGATTCCTTAAAGGGGGCAATGCCTAATTTTTTACATTAACTTCATAAATGGTTGCTATTATATTTTTAAATAAATTGTGAAATTTGTATTTTTTGTGATTTTTTCTGACTTTCCTGATCTTGCTTTGTGACAAGAGCGCTTACGCGCCACTTTGAAGGAGGAGTCGAAAGCGGTTGGAGAAAAAAGCCCCTTCACAAAATCGTGGATTCAATCTCAAATCTCACCTCTCAAAGCGACTAACTGGCACGCAGGGATTAAAAAAACTTGGTTTTAAAACCGCTATCGCGGAGTCAATCTCAAATATCAAATTTCAAAGCGACTGACTTGCATATCTACCTGCCGGAATAGCGAGTCGAGGGTTGACGAGTTGTCCAAAATAACATCAGCTTGTTGACACTTTTGAGCTAGCGGCAACTGGGCGTTAATGCGGGCATTAGCTCGATCGTAACTTAAGCCATCTCGCTGCATTAGTCGTTCTAACTGCACTTCGGGTGAACAGTACACTACCCAAATTTCGGTACACAAGTCAGTCATGTTAGCTTCAAACAGCAGCGGCACTACCAAAACCAAAGTCAACGTGTCAGCCTTGGCACAGAAACCGGATTTTTTTTCCACAATACTTCGTTCTAGCTTTTGGTGAAAAAAGCCGATTTCTTGAGTCTTTGTACCTAAATCCTGTGTGTCTTGGGATACCAAACTCGATGCAGCAATGTAGCTTTGAGTTTCCTCAACTAATCGGCGGCGCACGTAAGGGTGAATCTGTTGTTCCAACCACTGCCGCTCGTCTGCGTTACAAAAAATAATACTTCCCAACTCTGGCCGATTTAAATTGCCGTCCGGGAGCAAAATACCCGCGCCGTATCGTTTTACAATAGAGTCAAGTATTGGCGAACCGGGGTTCACAGCTTCGCGGGCAAAAATATCGGCATCTAAAATCGGAAATCCACAGGCATCGGCCAGATAATTAGATATAGCGGTTTTACCGGTGGCGATGCCCCCAGTTAAACCGATCAGACGGACAATTCGATCGCTCATAATTTTCAGGCGTTTAAACGGAACTGTGTTTCGACACTTACTGTCAGTCTTTGCTATGTTGGTGACACAATCAAATTTAGACTTAAATTTTAAGATTTGCGATCGAGAGTTCGCGTTAGGAAGTGTCAGCATTGGGTGCGATCGACTCTTTTTTACCTAAAATCTCAATTTTAAACTCGAATTAAGGTCTAGACCGAGGCAAACTTATGAATGCTCAACGTGCTGTGCGGTCGATTCTGGCAGCAATTCCCATTGCTGGATTTTTGATATTAGATTTTTTCCCCAACCTGGTTTTCCTCAAAGAAAACAGCAACGGATGGGTACTCGTGGCAATTTATCCCCACTCTCAAATTGCTGCGGCACAATCTATTACTCCAGCCCCAGACGGCACCGGAACCAATGTCACCGCCCCACGTACAGCGTCGCCTCCTCGCTACGACATTCAGGGCGGCACTACCTCCAGAGACGGAGCAAATTTGTTCCACAGTTTTACTCGGTTCAATCTGAATTCGGGCGAAACTGCCAATTTCATCTCCAACCCAAGCGTTAAAAATATCCTCGGCCGTGTTGTCGGGGGCGATGCTTCCTTAATTAATGGTCTAATTCAAGTTAGTGGCGGCAATTCTAATTTGTTGCTGATGAATCCCGCAGGCATCATCTTCGGAACAAATGCCCGACTCGACGTGTCCGGGTCTTTTTTGGCTACCACCGCTAGCGGTATCGGTTTTGACAACGGCTGGTTCAACGGTACTGGGGCGAACGACTTCGCGGCCCTCGTCGGAACGCCGAATGCTTTTGTTTTTGGCCCACAGCCCGCGAGTATTGTCAATGCCGGTAACTTGGCTGTCGGAACCGGGCAAAATTTGACTTTGCTGGGCGGTACGGTGATCAGTACGGGCTCACTTTCAGCCGCAGGCGGTCAAATTACTGTGGTGGCGGTTGGAGACAAAAATCTGGTGCGGTTGAGTCAAAACGGACTTTTGCTGAGTTTAGAAGTTTCTCCGGCTGCGGGAGTGTCGGGTTCGGAAGGTGTTCCCTTCTCTCCGCTGAGTTTACCTCGGCTGCTTTCGGGCCCCGGCGTGGCTAACGCTACGGGTATAACTACGAACGCTCAAGGTGAAGTGGTGCTCACAGGCGGCCAAACAGTGCCTGCAGGTGCTGGAACTGCGCTCGTAGCGGGTGCTGCGGACGTGTCTGCCAGGGGGGGTGCGGGAGGAACCGTCAACGTGTTGGGCGACAAGGTAGGGCTATTGGGAGCGAAGATTGAGGCTTCGGGCCCGGACGGTGGCGGAACGGTGCGGATCGGGGGAGATTACCGAGGCGAGGGAACTGTGCCGAATGCCAGGATGACTTACGTGGATGGCAAAAGTTCGATCGCAGCCAACGCAACTGAATCAGGCAACGGCGGCAGAGTTGTTGTCTGGGCTGACAACACAACAGCATTTTTGGGCAGCATCAGCGCAACTGGCGTTTCTGCAACAACCACCGCAGGTGTGGGCGGGTTTGTGGAAGTTTCCGGCAAGCAAAGATTGATTTTTAACGGTACTGTTGATACCTCTGGGACAAACGGTTTGGGGACTTTGCTGTTAGATCCAGAAAATATTTTCATTACAGATTCCCCAGAAGCTGCGGGCGATGCGGAAATAATTGCTAACAATAATATTTTGGCAACAGGAACGCTACCAGGACAGGAAAACAATTCTGAGCCTTCGCTGACAATTTCGGCTAGAGCTTTGGAAAGTATGTCGGCGACTGCAAATGTGGTTCTCGAAGCGCTCAATGATATTACAATTGCTGATTTGGCGGACAATCAGTTGAGCTTTCAAGCAACTACTGGTTCGGTAACATTCAGAGCAGATGCGGATGGCAATGGTGCGGGTGCTTTTTCGATGAATGTGGCCGATACAATTAGCACGGCTGGCGGTGCTATAACCATTTCGGGAAGTCAAATTACTGCGGGCAATTTGTCGAGTAACGGCGGAAATATTAGTTTGATTAGTCCGGGTTCGACTGTTGCCAACAATATTTCTTCATTGAATTCCAGCACTGGCAGCAGCGGAAATATTTTGCTCGAAGGCCTGAATGTAACGGCGCAAAAACTTGATGCCAGCAGCCCGGAAGCGACGGGAAATGTCACTGTGACGGCTCGGAATGTTCTGGGAGTGAGTTCGATCGCAGGGGGTTCGGGAAACATTACTTTGACTGGTAATGAAATTAATTTTAAAGGTGACAAAAATTCAGTCAGCGGTACTGGCTTTTTGGTACTGCAACCTTGGAGTCCTGGTCAAAATATTGCGATCGGCGGTTCTGGAGATGTCGGTACTAATATTTATTTGAATCTGACGGCAAACGACCTCGGAAGTTTGGAAAATGGGTTTGCTGGAATTACGATCGGGCGCAGCAACGGTATCGGTTCAATTCTGATTGCTAACGATTTCACATTTTACGATCCGCTAATTATTCAATCGCCGGCGGGTTTGGGAACAATCACTACTACAAGTTCCCTGACAGGGGCCGACAATGCCTCAATTACTCTCAAAGCTGACGGCAATATTAGAACCGGAAATATCACTACCAACAATCAGGAAATTCGCATCGTCAGCACCGCAGGCAATGTCACAACCGGTCAGCTACTTACTGGAACTGCTCGCACCATCAACACTTCTGTCAATCCTCCCGAAGATATAGGTAATGCGGCGGGAGATGTGAGTGTTACTGCACAGGGTACGGTGACTGCTGGGGCGATCGACACGAGGGGCGATCGCGCGGGGAATGTGACGCTGACGGGGCGCAATGGAGTCACAGCAGGGGCGATCGAAGCTGGTGGCTCGAAAACACCGGGAGATATTACCCTGACGGGCAACGAAATTGACTTGACGGGTGACAAAAATTCGATCGCCAGCAACGGCAATCTGGTGTTGCAACCTGCCGATCCCAGTCAAAATATTATAATTCACGGTTCGGGCGATACAGAAGCTCTGAACTTGACTGCTGCTGAATTGAACACTTTTCGGAATGGGTTTGCTTCGATGACGATCGGGCGCGCTGACGGTAGCGGTGCGATCTCGATTGGTTCTCCAACGCCAAATTCAACGCCAAATTCAACGCCAGTGGCGGTGACATTTCAAGATCCGATGACGATTCGCTCGCCGTCGGGTACCGGCGCGATCGTGGGAACGGGTGCGATCGTCGGTACTGATAACGCCACGATCTCTCTGATGGGCGGTACTGTAGCCGTCGGAGACGTTACCTCGATTGCGGGGATTAATATCACTAGCACCCAAGGCAATTTGACTGCTGGTACGGTTTCATCTCGCTCAACTTCCGGGGTGGCGGGCCCTATCAATATTCGCAGCGCCGGTGCGGTAGAAACCGGCAACATCGATGCTTTTGGTGCCAGAAGCGGGGGAGATATTTCGATTGCCGCGCCGGGCCGGATCGTTACAGGGGTGATTAACTCGAGTTCGCAATCGGGAAGTGCCGGTTCGAGCCAAATTACTGGCCAGAAAGATGTTGAAGTTGTTTCGATCAAAGCTCGTGGCAATACCGGCGGCGATGTGGCGATCGAGGCTGGGGGAGCATTTCGGCCACCGGGAACAGGAACGGCTGCTGAACCCGCCCAGGTCAGCATTTCTACAGAAGGGCTGGCTCAATCGGGTTCACAGACGCTGCTGCAAAGCTCTTGCCCGTCGGGAACCTGCACGGCGGCGACTGTTGGGACTGGAAACTCGAAGTCGAATACTGCCACTTCCTCAACTGCGATCGGGCCGCTGGCGATCGTGCCGACTCCGGCACCAACTACCACTGTGGAACTGCAAACTACAGAGAATTCTCAACAAATTGTGACTCAGGTGAGTCTCGGCCCCCCAGTGTCTGCGCCAAAGCTCAGTAACGCAAATGTCTCGCCAGAACCTGCTGTTGCGTCTGTTGAGGCGCAGTCTAACCAGACTGCTGCCGGCCCGGTAGTGCGATCGCCGTCGGTGTTAAAAGACAATTTGCCCGCGCCTGCGGTGACAGAAAACGCCAGCGTGGCAAAAACTCCACAGAAGCCGGGGAGTGCGGTAACGTCAGAAGGTATCGGGAATGTGAGGGTTCCTGAGATTTCTCGATCGAACTCGATCGCGCAAATAAATCCGATCGACGCAGTGCAGCAAAGGGATAGAACTCAGGGGCGGGAATTTGAACGTTACTTTGGGGGCACTGTGACTGAAAAGTCAGTCACACAGCAAAGTATTCGAGATACTCTCAGCAGTGTCAATCAATTGACTGGGGTTAAACCCGCCATCCTTTACGTATGGGCAAAAGACAAACATTTAGAACTTGTGTTGTTGTTGCCAGACGGCAAAAATGTTTTTAAAAGTGTGCCGGCAAGCCGCGAGACAGTGCTCAAAGTTGCTAAAGAATTTACTAATGCTATCAGAAGTCCCAGGAGATTGAATGCTGTTGATTACAAGCAACCTGCCGAGGAACTTTACCAGTGGTTAATTGCACCGCTGCAACCGGAATTGGAGGCTAACAAGATTGACACTTTGGTGTTTTCGATGGATGTCGGTTTGCGAACTTTGCCTTTGGCTGCTCTTTACGACGGCAAGCAGTTTTTGGTAGAAAAGTACAGTTTGGGGCTGATTCCGAGTTTGAGTTTAACTGATACTCGCTATGCCGATGTTAAGGGTTCTGAAGTGTTAGCGATGGGTGCGTCGAATTTTCCTGCCAAATACGATCAAAATCCTTTGCCTGCGGTGCCGCTGGAAATATCGACCATTGTGGGCAAGATTTGGCCGGGTTCGTCTTTTCTTAATGAAGCTTTTACTTTGGCAAATTTGAAGCAGAAGCGCAATCAATCGCAATACAAAATTATTCATTTAGCTACTCACGGCGATTTTCAACCTGGGGGTGCCCAAAATTCTTACATTCAGTTTTGGGATACTAAGTTGCGGTTGAATCAGTTGGATCAGTTGAAGTTATCTAACCCGCAGGTGGAGTTATTGGTTTTGAGTGCGTGTACTACGGCGGTGGGAGACGAACAAGCTGAGTTGGGGTTTGCGGGGTTGGCGGTGCACGCTGGGGTAAAATCGGCTTTGGCGAGTTTGTGGTATGTCAGCGATGTCGGTACTTTGGGGCTGATGACTGAGTTTTACCAGCAGTTGCGTACAGCGCCGATTAAGGCGGAGGCTTTGCGGCAAGCGCAGTTGGCGATGTTGCGGGGTGAAGTGCGGTTGCAAGATGGTTATTTGGTACGATCGGGCAACAATCAAGCTCTGCCTTTGCCGTCGGAGTTGGCCGCCAGGGGCGATCGAAATTTGTCGCATCCTTATTATTGGGCCGCTTTTACCATGATCGGTTCGCCGTGGTAATTCTGAAGACAGAAGGAAGAAGGAAGAAGGAAGAAGGAAGAGGGAAGAAGGAAGATTAATGCCTAATTCCCTGCGCGGGCCAATTCCCAATTGCCAATAACTACTGACTAATCACTAATTGAGTCAGCCGTTTGAGGATGCGGAGCACGTCATAAAGTTCGTTGCCGGGGTTCCGGGTGAGATACCCCTTAGATGTGCTATATCGAGGTGATTCTCCGTTAACTAATTTAACAAAGATGAAACTGCCGCCTGTAGCAATCATGCCGTAACTAGGTTTGTCCGGGTTGGGATTTGCCAGCATATAAGCTAAAATTTGCGCCAATCCCGCTTCGATCGAAAACGAAACTCGCTTCGATTCTATTACCATCAGCCACAACTGCTCTTTGAAAACTAAAGTATCGAGGCTACCTTTGATAATAACGCCTTCATCTTCTTCGGAAATTTCGACGGATTTTTCTGGTTTAATGTAGAAAGGATGCAGATAAAACTCGCCTGCAAATAACAGCGGAGAGACGATCGACAAACTAATGGTTTTTTCCAGCATCGGCGGGTATTCCAACAAGTTGAAGTAACCCGCTTTAATCTGATCTAGTTGTCGTTTTTGAAAGTCGGTAATTTCTGGTAACTCATCTTGCCATTCTCTGAAAAATTGGTCGTCTGTGACAAGTTGAAGGTCAAGAACTGTTTTTAATTCTTCTAATGTGACATTTTTAGCTTGAATTTTTTGAACCATAATTCGAGCCAGTTAATTTTATGAGTAATTACATTTTTATCAATTTCCAGCTAATATTATGTTCCCTCGAAATATTATAACAAAATTAGTTTGTAATGAGGACTGAGAGTCCTAATCCAACTCGCTCGGACTGGCATTCCTCCCTAAGAAATGGTAAAGGTTATTTTACCGAAGATGATATAAGTCAAAATTAAATTCTGCTAATTCCAAATTTTTTGCAAATTGAGAACAAATCCCGGCAAAACATTTTCCCCAGAAAGGGTGAGAGGAGATTGTAAAACTTCCACATCTTGACCGGGGCGATAAATTTCAACTTCCCGTTTTTTGCGGTTAATTAGCCAACCCAAACGGCAGCCATTTTCCATATATTCTTGCATTTTTTCCTGACTTTTTTTCAAACTGTCGCTGGGCGAGACTAATTCAATGACAAAATCGGGACAAAGCGGGATGAATTTTTCTCTTTGTTCGGGCGTCAAAGCTGACCAGCGAGATTTTTCTACCCAAGAAGCATCGGGAGATCGATCGGCGCCATTGGGCAGAGTAAATCCTGTGGAGGAATCAAACACTTCTCCGAGTTCAGTTCGATCGTTCCAAATTCCTACCTGTAAGTTAAGTTTTGAGTTGCTTTTTCCTGTTTCTCCTCCGGTTGGCGGCATGAGAATTAATTCTCCGTTGGCGTTGCGTTCGAGTTTCAACTCAGGGTTTTCTTCGCACAGTTGATAAAACTGTTCTGAAGTTAGTTTTATGAGGGAATTGAGATTTAAGGTGATAGCAGTCATGGTTATTTACCTGCTGTTTTTATGAACTACATTAAGAATTAAAAATGGGATTAGTCATTTTTAATTCTTAATTATTAACTTCTCATTCTACTGCAATTGCTTGATTCTGTTGAGCGCGTCTTGATAGGCGCTGGTTCTGCCGCCTTGCTTGTAAAGTTCTGCTGCTTTTTGGAAGTCGGCAATTGCTTTCGGTTGGTCTTTGTTGTCCAGGTAAGCTAAAGCTCGGTTGTAGTAAGCGTCGGCAAAACCGGGATTGGCTTCGATCGCCAGGGTGTATGCTTGAATAGCATTGGAACCGCGTGTGGGTTCGAGTTGGGCTAAGCCGGCGGTGATGAAAGTGCGGGCATTACCGATATTAAAATACAATTCAGGGGTATATTTGGGCTTGAAAGCGAGTGCTCTGTTGAAATCCGCGATCGCCTCCCAAGCATCTCCTTGATCTAACAGCGAAAGTCCTCGAAAATAATAGGCTTGGGCGTCTTGGGGATTGGCGGTGGATACCGGGCCGATCGTTGCGGGAGTATTGTCTACTTTCAACTCGGATTTGTTTATTCCCGCCGCCACTAGCTTCGCGATAAATGTATTGATCGGAACTGCTGCATTAAATCCGGTTTTAATCGGGGCGACTTCGCCGGAACTGGTTTGGGCAAAACCGAATTCCCCTTGTCCGTGTAAACCGATGACTCGGCCTTCGGAGTCAAAAACTGGGCCGCCACTCATGCCACTCCAAGTTACGGCCTGATACCGCAAAGTGTAACCTTCCGGGCGGTTGCTGGGGCGGCTGGTAACGAGTCCGGGAGAGAGTTCGGGTTCTCGTTCGGCGCCGAAAAGTCCGCCTGTAGCGGGATAGCCGTAAACGAAGATTTGAGTGCCGATGACGGCTTGATCGGAATCGGCGATCGTCGCGACTGGATATTCTTCGGGGCTTTCAAATTTGACTACGGCTAAATCCGGGTCAGTTTCAGTGGTTTGCAAACGGGTGACTGCAGTTGCTTGATAGTTTTTTCCTTTAGACGTGCGAACGGTGTATTTCACGTCTGCTTTTTCTACGACGTGGTTGACTGTTAAAACTGTGTAAGTTTTGCCTGTTTTGGCAATAATTACCCCAGAACCGTCTCCGAGAGCACTGTTAATTTGTACTGTCAGCGGCCCGGCAATGCTGGCGACTTCTTGGGGGGTTTTGGCGATCGCACTTTGGCTGATGACTATGGTTAAGGCTGCGGTAGTTCCTGCTAGCAGGGTGGTTAAGGTGTCGTAACGAGAAAAATTTATATTCATGGCTATTGCTAATTTGTAGTTGGGTAGCGGGATTTGGTGGAGGAAGGGCGATCGGCGGTTTGTGCTATTTTCTGTTTAGTTTTATTACTGGCTTGACGCAAGGGATCTCGGCTTTGTTCTTTAGTGATAACTTTACTCGCTTTTTTGTTCCGCGATTCGCTATTTCACTGTAGGGCGCTTATCGGCGCATCTTACTTAATCTCAATGTAGCGCACTGCCAAACTTACTTATTAAACCTCAACAATACATGACTCAAACTCGGTGGTTAGTTCTTCCTTAGTCATCGTTCCCCGCGCGACTCGCATGACTAAATCATATACTTCATCGTCGGTCAAATTCAAAGCGCCACCATTCAAACGCAAAAAGGTATCTGTCACTGCAAAAGCCGATCGTTTATTGCCGTCAATAAAGGGATGATTCATCGCTATGTGATAGAGATAGGCGGCAGCTTGTTCGCTAATCGTTGAATGCAAAAATTGACCGCCAAAAGTTGCTTGCGGTTGAGCCAAAGCCGACTCTAACAAACCTTCATCTCTAACGCCGGGAGTGCCGCCAAACCTCTCTATCTGTCTGGCGTGGATACTTAAAACCATACTTTTGCTGACAAAATTAGGAGTTGGCAAGGCGACGGTAAACCTCCTTTCTTTCGTGTTCGGAATTTAGATATGCCTGCCATGCTTTGGCTTCTAGTTTTTGTTGTTCTTCTTCAGTCTTTAAGGAACGGACAAATTCAAGCACTTTCAGCAGCACGGGTTCTGGTACTTGGTCTAGTTCTTGAAGAAGTTGGTCTTTTGCGGTCATGTTTCTTTCCTCCTAATGATAGTACAACTATTTTACAACCTCGCTTGTGCCCATTGGACGATCGCCTCAGTCAATCCGTCTAAGGTATATTCTGTGGCTTCCACATCTAACTTACCCAATAATTTCTGACAGCTTTTGGAAGTTTCAGGGCCGATGGATGCGATGCAAACGCTTTCTAACCAATCCTTAGACAGGGATAAGTCTGGGCTTTTTTTGAGGAGATTGCAAAAGTTATGCACAGTTTTGGAACTGGCAAAGGTTATGATATTTACGGCTTGATTTTGGAGTGCGGATAGGGCGATCGTATCGATAGTTTCGGGACAGCAAGATTGGTAAGCTGGCACTTCTATTACTTGCGCTCCTTTGGCGGTGAATTCTTTAACTAAAACTTCTCTGCCGCCGCTTTCTACTCTCGGAAATAGGATTTTGCAGTTTGTAGGGGCGGTGCCCCCGTGTCCGCCATGCCAGGGGAAGTTATCGACTAGGGAATCGGCGACAAAGTTGGGGGGAATAAAGTCGGGTTGTAGAGAGTGCGATCGCAAACTTTCTGCGGTTTTTTTCCCGACAACTGCGATTTTAATACCAAACAAACTCCGGGCGTCTTTGCCTTTTGCTTGTAATCGTTGAAAAAAGCAGTCTACAGCGTTGTGGGAAGTGAGAATTAACCAGTGAAAGCTTGACAATTGTGCGATCGCACTGTCTAATGGTTCCCAACTCGAAGGGGGCGCAATTACCAAGGCGGGCATTTCGATCACGCGGGCTCCTTGTTGCTGGAGTCGATCGCTAAATTCAGCCGACTGAGAAACCGATCGCGTGACTAAAATGGTTTTTCCTGCTAGCGGCAATTTGCTGTTATTAATGGTGACTGGTGTATCGATCATATTTGTGCTTTCTGGCTGGATTAAATATTCGCGCAATCGGACTACTTCCCCAATTACGATCACGCAAGGCGATAGAGATTGACCGGCTGTTTGCTGTACAATGTTGGAGAGATTTCCCAGCCAAATTTGCTGTTCGGGGCGGCCGCAATCTCGGATAATGGCGATCGGAGTTTCGGGCGATCGTCCGTGCTTTTGCAATTGCCAGACGATCTCGCTCAGATTTCGCCCTCCCATCAATATTACCAAAGTTTCTATCTGCACTAATGCTTCCCATTCCAAAGCATCAGGTTCATGGGCGCTCATCACTGCAAAACAGCGACTCATTACCGGATCTGTGAGGGGAATTCCTGCTAGTAAAGGTGCGGCTAAGGCGGAGGATATTCCGGGTATTACTTCAAACTCGCAGCCCGCTGTTTTTAATGCTTGAATTTCGGAACTGGAGCGACCAAAAATAAACGGATCGCCGCTTTTTAGACGCACGACTTGTTTGCCTAACTTGCAATGTTCTACCAGCAAGCGGTTAATTTCTTGCTGCTGGGTGGAAGGTTTGCCGCCGCGTTTTCCGACTTCGATTTTTCGACAAGTTGCTGGGATTAATTCGAGTTGCGGGATGTCGATTAGAGCGTCGTAGATTAAGACTTCGGCTTGGGATAGCAGTTTGTGCGATCGCACTGTCATCAAGTTACAATCTCCGGGCCCCGCACCGACTAGATAAACTTTCCCTTTTGGGTTTTTCATAAGTCCTCCTCCGTGGTATACTTTATCTCAGAGTAGTTGGTTATATCTCAAATATTTCACCATTCTCAAGAACGGGCAAGATGCCCGTTCCACAAAGAGTGAATTTTCTTGTGGCGTGGCCCGAAGAACCCGCCCATAAAAAGCTTCTTGAGAATCGTGCAATATCTCAGTTATATTTAATTTTATGCAGATTATCATCATTACGGCCGCCGATGCAAATTACTTTGAATTGGTGCGAGGCACTATTTTATCGGTGCGGGAAAAACCCGAGGGTGAAAATGTGGCGATCGGCTTTTTCGATCTCGGCTGCACTCCCGAACAGTTGCAGTGGTTAAAAACACAAGTTAATATCATTCAAAAGCCCGATTGGGACTTTGACTTTCCGGGCAGAAATGAAGCTGCCGAACATTTAAAAGGATTATTAGTTAGACCTTGTTTGCGAAAATACTTTCCCTATTTTGATATATACCTTTGGATAGATGCGGATGCTTGGGTGCAAGACTGGAGAGCAATTAATTTGTTGGTTGAAGGAGCATCGCGCCGGGGACTTGCCATTGTTCCCGAAGTTCACAGGGCGAGCTTGCAGCAGTACGGGCAACTGCCTCAGTTTTGGCCGTGGGTTTATCAACAATATGAAGCTAACTTTGGGGAAGAAATTGCTAAGAAATTCTACAGTTATCCGATATTAAATGCCGGAGTTTTTGCCCTACGAAAAGATGCTTTGCACTGGGAAATATGGGCGGAAAAACTCCATCAAGGATTGCAGAAGTCCGGCTGTGTCATGACAGATCAATTTGCCCTCAACCTCGCTGTTTACGGTGGCGAATTGTTCAATATGACTGAAATGCTCCCAGCTTGGTGCAATTGGATATTCAACGGTTTTCCGGTTTGGGACAAGCAGCGAGGCTGTTTTGTGGAGCCGTATTTGCCACAGGAGGCGATCGGCATTTTGCATTTAGCTGGCCGCCAGCAGTTTGACCGAGTACAATTGATGGCAACTGACGGCGATATACTGGAAATTAGTGTCCGTTATCAACCTAAAAAACAGGCAGCAATACCAATATTTCAAGAACTAAAAATGACTTACCAACAACCTGAACTAAGCAAAAATAATTTATTACAACCAGGCGATTATGTTTCCCCAGGGTTCCAAATAATTATACCTGACTCCTATTTCCCCAATATGATTATTGCCGATCCAAATGCAAGTAACTGGCCTTACTTGCGCCGGGAAATTCCGCATAATTGGTATGCAGACAAGCGCTATCCATTCATCGGATTTTTGAATCGCGACGAAGCACATATTCTTTACAATACAGCCCTACAATTTAAAGGTAAAAAGGCCTTAGAAATAGGCTGCTGGCTAGGGTGGTCTGCCTGTCACTTAGCCCTCGCAGGAGTTGAGTTAGATGTAGTAGATCCGCTGTTAGAAAGAGAGGACATTAGACAAAGCGTAATCGACTCAATTCAAGGTGCTCTAAATGCGTCGGGTGTTCAAACATCAGTCGAGCTAATACCCGGCTATAGCCCTCAAAGAGTAGAAGAATTTTCCGCTCAATTCAACCGCAAATGGTCGTTAATTTTTATTGACGGAGAACACGGAGAACCGGGGCCGTTAAATGACGCAATTGTTTGTGAAAAATTGGCCGAGGAAGATGCAATAATTTTATTTCACGATTTAACCGCTCCCGATGTGGCTCAAGGTTTAGATTATTTGAAACAAAGGGGATGGCAAACGGTAATTTATCAAACAATGCAAATTATGGGGGCTGCTTGGCGGGGCAATGTCGAGCCAGTAAAACATCAACCCGATCCCAATATTTACTGGCAGTTGCCAGCACATTTGCACGGTTACAATATTAGCAGTTTAGAGGCAATTAATTCTCAAAAATTAAGCCAAACAAATCAAAACCAACAGTCATCTTATACAAGAGATTTTTACCAATTAATCGGAGAAGGAACTCGCAGTTCTGCTAGAGAAATTATTCCCCTGCTGTTAGACTTGCTGCAACCAATTTTACCTAAAAGTGTGGTGGATGTGGGATGCGGTACGGGAAGTTGGTTAGCTGCGTTCCACAAGTTGGGAATTGCGGATTGTTTGGGAATAGATGGCGATTATGTCGATCGCACTATTTTACAAATTCCTTTAAATCAGTTTCAATCCGCCGATTTAAAGCAACCGCTGCAAATAAACAGAAAGTTTGACTTAGCAATTTCTCTGGAAGTTGCCGAACATTTGCCCGCTACCTGTGCCGAAAACTTTGTTAATTCTCTCACTCAACTAGCACCAGTGATTCTGTTTTCTGCTGCGATACCATTTCAAGGAGGCGTCGAACACGTTAACGAACAGTGGCCACAATATTGGGTTTATTACTTTCAGAAAAACGGCTATGCAGTTATTGACTGCTTGAGAAAAAAAATATGGAACAATGACAAAGTAGAGCCTTGGTACGCTCAGAATATCTTGATTTTTGTTAAACAAGAATACTTGTCGGGATATCCGAGGTTAGTAAATGAATATCAAAATACCGATCAGAATCAATTAGCCATCGTCCATCCCAAGATTTATTTTTACAGCTTGCAAACTGCTAGCAATTCGGCACATAATTTACACTCAGAAAGTGTCAAACAAGTTTCAGCCTCGCCACAATGGGCAGATCGACCTTTGGTATCTGTGATTATTCCCTGCTACAATCAATCTCATTTTTTGCTGGAAGCAGTAACTAGCGTGATTAACCAAACTTACAAAAATTGGGAAATTATTATTGTCAATGACGGCAGCTTAGATACTACCAGTACAGTAGCAAAAAATGCGATTGCAGCAAATCCCCAGCATCAAATTAGGCTAATAGAACAAGCAAATCAAGGGATATCAATGGCTAGAAATACTGGCATATCGGCAGCAAAAGGTCAATACATAATGCCCTTAGATGCCGATGATATTTTAGCTCCAAATGCCTTGCTTTGTCTTTTAGAAATATGTCTAAAATCCCAATTACCTTGCATAGCATTTGGTTCTTATCAACTTTTTGGTGGCAATGAAAATCACACAATACCCAGTTATGATTTATATTCACCAAAAAATATCAAACAATCTAATATGATTTGCACGTCTTCATTGTATCACAAATCAGTTTGGGATTTGGTCAACGGTTACAAAGCAGAGATGAAAGAAGGTTATGAGGATTGGGAATTTTGGGTTAATTGTCACAAACATAGCATTCCTTTTTTGGGAACGAGAGAAATAGTTCTTAATTATCGTAGCGTTCATGGTTCTAGGAATGCAACTGCTCAACAATATCATCACAAATTGGTCGCACAAATTGTTTCTTACAATCCAGAACTATACGATATTGAAAGTGTAAAAAGTGCTAACAAACTATTGGAATCAATCGCAAATTAATCTTTTTTATAAGGACTAAAGTCTTTACTACGAAAAATTTGCCGAAAGTTTGTAGTCAGGACTTTAGTGTTATCTACATATCGGCAATCACATCCAAAAAACGCTTAACCTGTTTTTCCCAAGTCCAATCCAGCATAAAATTTGCCGCAGCTAAACCGCGACTTTTAGCTTGTTCCCGATTAGTATAAACTTGTTCCAAAGCCTCGACAACTTCTGCAACCTCAGACTCTCCCCAACCTTCTACACCGGAAAAAGGAGCAGTTAGTTTAACTCGTCCTTGACTCCATAAAGGATAGCAAATGTTGCTGTAAATCAAGTCTAAATGACCAGTATTTGCTGATAAAATAGTCGGAATTCCGCAGGCCATACTTTCCATCGCGACTAAATTAGTGCCACCTTCACAGCGATTGGTAAAAACAGCGCAGTCGGCTTCTCGCAAAATTTGTCCGGTGAGGTGATTGGGAATTAAGCCGATGTCGATAAAAGAGTCAACCGGCAAACCATTAGCCACTAACCATTGGGAAATTCCTAAACTTCCGTCGCGGTTGATATTGGGAAGTCCGGCAACGTTTCCAGTTTGTTCGATTCCTAGCATATACTGAGGCCAGAAGTTGTGCCATGTTGTTAGTAACAAAGCCTCTGGATGTTTGGCGCGAAATCGTTTGAAAGCGGCAATTACAATATCTTGACCTTTGCGATATTCCAGTTTGCCGCCGGAGAAGATGACGAAGCGATCGCCAAATAGATTAGATTTGGGTGCAGGATGGAAAATTGTTGGGTCAATTCCTTGATGTACCATCGCCACATTAGTCAAGCCGTGGCTTCTCAAAACATCGGCATTCCAGTTGGAACCGGCGACAATCACGCTATATTTTTTGGCTGTTTCTAGTGCTTCTGCTGTGATTCGCGTGTCTTCAAAAAATATGACTCCTATTTGACAATCGCTGGTAATTTGATTGTCAACTCCAGAGGATGCTAAATTATTCCCTAAAGCGTAAAGTACGGGAAAATTACAACTGATTTGTTTGTCGGAATTGGTTGCTACTAATTCCTGAAAACTTTTGTGCTTTTCAATGACAGGTAACAACAGCGATTTATGCAGCGGATTCATCGATTCTGAGGTGATTGATGGCGGTGTTAAAAGTGCAACTTCCCAGGCAGGATTTTGCCGCAGTTGTAGTGTTAAATTCAGGGCGTAAATTCCCCAGCCGCTGGTGATGCTGATCGGCCAACTGACGCCCATTCCGGTAATTTGTGGGGGAGTTTCTGGGGGTTGAAGCCGAGGCGGAGCCTCTGAATATGCGTTACCAGGCAGAGCTTGGTAACGAGTAGATTGTAGGGGCGGTGCCCCCGTGCCCGCCCTCTCTAGCAAGGCTGCTTTTATACGATCGCACACTCCATCCCAATCACCGGCTTTTTGTTGCCTAAACAGACGCACAGTGGGATACCAAGGGCTATCTTCGCGTTCCAGCATCCAGCGCCAATCGGGCACAAAAGACAGCAAAATCCAGACTGGTTTGCCCAAAGCACCAGCCAAATGCGCGACAGAAGTATCTACACAAATTACTAAATCGAGTTGCGAAATAATTGCTGCTGTGTCGGCAAAATCGACGCAATGTTCGCTCAAATCTTCAATTTGGTGTTGATTTAATAAAGTAATATCGCCCGCTGACAAATCTTTCTGAAGACTGTAAAAACTCACTCCCGGAACATCTACAAATTTCAGAAAATCGCTCAATTTACACGATCGCTGATGATTGTTGCGGTGCAGCGGGCCGCCCGCCCACACAATACCTACTTTTAGTTTATTGTTCGGCTCTAGGGAAAATTTAAAATCCTGTGGCGGAGCTAAATAAGGAATATTCGCCGGTATATTTTCCAAAGTCGTTCCCAGAATTCGGGGCAAACTTAGCAGCGGGGCTTGCACTTGAAAATCAATCAAATCGCTCGGCTTGACTCCTACTCGATCGACTCCTGCAACTCCTTCAAATAAACGCTTCAGCAAGACATGACAAGCCACGATAACTTTGCCGCCTTTTTGCTTAACTAAATGTGCATAGCGGATAAACTGTATCGTATCGCCAAAACCTTGTTCCGGGTGCAATAAAATTGTTTTTCCCTGCAAATCAGAGCCGTCCCAAAGTGGTTTCTCAAAAGAGCGCTGATCCAATTGTTGAGTTTGCCAGCGCGATTCGTACTCCGCAAAACCACGCTCAAAATTTCCAGTTAAGAGCAAAGCTAAGGCTAGTCTCAAGCGCCAATTTGGCGAGTTGGGACGTAGTTGAATTGCTTTATTGTAGAAGTCGATCGCCTCTGCGACTTTTCCTTGTTCTTCGAGGGCGGAACCCAAATATAAGTTTGTTTCGCTCAGATTGGGATTGGTTTCTAGCGCTTGTTTGTAATGCGAAATTGCCTCGATTATTTGCCCGTTTTCCTGTTTGAGATAACCTAAACAACTGTGGGCTTCTGCGTGGCTGGGTGAGGCAGCAATTACTTGTTCATAACGAGCGGCTGCCTCTGCTTTTTTACCTTGTTTTTCTAAGGCATTTGCTATGTAAAATTGTACCTGTGGCGGCGATAAGGCAAATCGAGGCGAAGCTTCGGTATCTCCGTTACCAGGCACAGCCTGGAAACGAGTAGATTGTAGGGGCGGTGCCCCCGTGCCCGCCCTCTCTAGCAAGGCTGTTTTTATGCTCTCTAGCAAGGCTGTTTTTACGCGATCGAATACTTCCTCCCAATCGCCCGGTGTTTGCTGCCGAAACAGCCGCGCTGTCGGATACCAAGGGCTATCTTCGCGTTCCAACATCCACCGCCAATCCGGCATAAAACACAGCAAAATCCATACGGGTTTACCCAAAGCACCAGCTAAGTGCGCGATCGCAGTATCCACGCAAATTACTAAATCTAGTTGCGATATCACCGCCGCAGTATCGGCAAAATCGTTCAAATTGTCGCTCAAATCTATCACGGGAATTTGAGTTAACAAACTACGATTTTCAGGCGATAAGTCTTTCTGAAGACTGTAAAAACTTACACCTGCAATATCTAACAATTGCAGGAAATAGCTTAAATCGCTCGATCGCTGAAAATCTTTCAAATGTTCCGCACTTCCCGCCCACGCAATCCCAACTTTGAAATTGCGATCGGAATTTAGAGAAAATTGCCAATTCGGCGGCGCAGCTAAATAAGGAACATTTGCCGGTATATTTTCTAAATTTGTTCCCAGAATATGAGGCAAACTCATCAGCGGTGCTTGCACTTGGAAATCGGGCAATTCATCCATCCGAACCGCCACTTGTTCGATGCCAGGAATCTGCTTAAATAAACGCTTCAGTTCTTGATAGCAAGAAAGGATTACTCTGCCGCCTTTTCGCTGCACAATGGCTGCGTATCGCACAAATTGAATCGCATCGCCCAAACCTTGTTCGGATCGGAGCAAAATAGTTTGTCCGTTCAAATCTGAACCGTCCCAAACTGGTTGGTCAAAATTCAACCGTGGCAATTTTTTCGCTTGTTCTGTTTGCCAGCGCCACTCGTATTCTGCTAAACCGCGCGGCAAGTCCCCAGTTAACAGCAAAACTAAGCTTAAATTGAAGTGACTTTTAACACAATTTGCATCAAGTTCGAGAGCTTTACTGTAACACCAAATTGCTCGATTTACGTCTCCTAATTGTTCAACAGCACTGCCTAAATTAGTAAGAGCTTCTAGATAATTATGGTTCAAAGATATGGCTCGTTCCAAGCTATAAATTGCCTGTTCTATTTTTCCCGCCCCCAAGCGTAACGTTCCCAGGTGATAGTGTCCTGCAGGATTGTTAGGTTCTGCTTCAATTGCCCGCTCGTAAAGCCGTTGAGCCTCGTCTAGCTGAGATTGTGTTTGCATCGCCGCACCCAAATTTACCAGCGCGGGCACGTAATTGGAATTGACAGAAAGTGCTTGATGAAAACACGCGATCGCACTTGGCAACTCGCCCTGCTGCTGGAGTATCGCGCCGAGATTGTTGAGAGCTTTGACGTAAACCGGATTCAGGGCGATCGCCTTTTGAAAGCAAGATATAGCAGCCATTATATTGCCTTGCTCTTGCAGCAAAATACCCAAGTTATTGTGGGATTGAGCGCAGTTGGGATCAATCTCGCTCGCGCGCTGATAATAGGCGGCAGCTTCGGCTAAATTGCCTATTTGGTGCAGCGTCACTGCCAAATTAGTGGCGGTCTCTATCGAATTGGGCTGCAAAAATAAAGCATTTTTAAAATAAGCGATCGCCTCGGCAAATCTTCCTTGCGCCTTGAGAATATTTCCCTGATTAAACTGTCTTTGATATAATTCAATATTGGTTAGACTTTCTCTGGGCGGTATAGCTGGTTTATGCTGGACAATTCTTTCTCTCAGCGCCAAAGCAGCTTGTTCTAAAACTCCTTCCCAATCTCCCGCTGTAGACTGGCGAAACAGCCGCGCCGTGGGATACCAAGGACTATCTTCGCGTTGCAACATCCACCGCCAATCCGGCACAAAACACAGCAAAATCCACACGGGTTTGCCCAAAGCACCAGCCAAGTGCGCCACACAAGTATCTACAGAAATCACTAAATCCAGAGCCGAGATTGCCGCCGCAGTATCCGCCAAGTCGTGCAAATAAGAGCTTAAATCTGTTACGGCTATTTGCTCTAACAAAGCGCGATCGTCTGCTGTTATTTCCTTTTGCAAGCTGTAAAAATCTACTCCGGGAATATCTAACAGTTTGGTCAAGAAATTTAGCGGTAACGATCGCACCTTATTTTGGGAATTTTTAGGATTTCCTGACCATACAATTCCCACTTTCAAATTAGTAGTTGGATTGAGAGTAAATTCCCAACCGGGCGGCGGAGCTAAATAAGGAACTTTGGCGGGTATAGTTTCTAAAGTTGTTCCCAGAAGATGAGGCAAACTCATGAGCTGCGCGCGCACTTGAAAATCCGGCGCATCCTCTGGATTAACTATTAACGCATCGATTCCCGAAACTTCTGCAAACAAGCGCTGCAAGTGCGGCAAACACCAAACAATTACCCTACCGCCTTTTTGTTTGACTAAATCTGCATAGCGGATAAACTGAATTGCATCGCCTAAACCCTGTTCCGGGCAAAGCAAAATAGTTTTTCCCTCCAAATCTTTACCATCCCAAACCGGCTGAATAAAGTTGTGGCGCCGGAACTGTTTTTCTTTAACTAGGAGTCGCCATTCGTACTCGCAAAAACCGCGCTGAAAATCTCCTGCCAGCAGCAAAGCTAAACCTAAATTTAGGTGAGATTCGGGGCTAGCGACATTAAATTTAACTGCTTGGCTGTAGTAGGTGAGAGCATCCGCAAATTGTCCGCGATCGTGCAAAGCACTTCCCAAACTGGTGAGGGGATTGATATAACCGGGTTTGAGTACGATCGCCCGACGGTAACAATCGATCGCCTCTGCCATATTTCCCGCTTCCTCAAAAGCTTTGCCGAGATTGTTCAAAGCTTGTGGAAAGTCGGGTTTCAGCCTCAAAGCTTGCTGATAGCAGGCGATCGCATCTTCAATTTTGCCCTGTTTGTGCAGGACAATTCCCAGATTGCCGTGAGCCTGTGCACTGGCTGGCGATGCCTGAATCGCTTGCTGGCAAACAGCTAAATCCTCATCCAACTTATCGGGGCTAGACAGTGAACTCAGATAAGCGAGATCAGTTTCTGCCCAATCCGGTTGCAGCGCCAGAGCTCGATCGTAGTATGCGATCGCATCGGAAATTTTGCCCTGTCGGATCGAGGCGTATGCTAAATGCTGCAAAGCCTCCACATCATTGGGAGCGAGCGCGAGCGCCCGTTCGTAATTTGCGATCGCCCGTTCGTAATTCGCGATCGCATCCTCCCCTTGTGCCTCCAAAGCAATTCCCAAATTCAAATAAGCCGCCGCGCAATTAGGATTGACTTGAATCGCTTGCTCGTAGCAGCTTATAGCCTCCGCCACATCCCCTTGCTCTTCCCGCAACAGGCCCAAATTAATCAGCGCTTCCGCGCAATTCGGGTTCAAAGAAAGCGCCCGCTCGTATTGTGCGATCGCATCTTCAGTCTCCCCCGCTTCCGCGAGGGCGCTGCCCAAATTGCTCGCAGTTTCCGCCAAATTACCGTCGATGAAGAGGGCTTGTCGGTAGTGCGCGATCGCCTCTGTTACCCTGCCGGTATGCTGTTTAACAACGCCTAAATTGCTGTGCGCGGCTGCGTAATTAGGATCGATCGCGATCGCTCGCTCATAACAAGCGATCGCAGCGCCAAAATCGGCTTGCTGCTGGAAATCCACGCCCAACCGAAACTCTGCATCCGCCCCATCCGACGGGACAAATGCAGCAGCAACCGCGCCTAGAGCTTCCGCCACCCGATCGAAAACGTCCTCCCAGTCGCCCCGCTGATGCTGGCGAAACAGCCGCGCCGTCGGATACCAAGGACTATCTTCGCGCTGCAACAGCCACCGCCAATCCGGCGAAAACGCCAGCAAAATCCACACTGGTTTGCCCAAAGCCCCCGCCAAATGGGCGACAGCGGTATCGACGCTAATGACTAAATCCAGTTTGGCGATCGCAGCAGCAGTATCGGCCAAATCGCCAAAATGCGGGCTCAAATCTACGATCGACGTTTGATTCAACAGCGCGCGATCGGCCTCAGAAACCTCTTTCTGCAAGCTGTAAAAACTTACCCCCGAAACGTCCAAAAGCGGCAGAAACTGACTCAAACTGCACGAACGCTGCTTGTTTTTGCGGTGTTTTGGATTTCCCGCCCAGACAATCCCAACTTTCAAAGTGCGATCGGGCAAAAGTCCAAATTCAGCACCCGCTGGCGGAGATAAATAAGCAGTATTTGCCGGGATTGTTTCCAGATTGGTACCAAGAATATAGGGCAAACTCAACATCGGCGCTTGCACGTCAAATTCCGGCAGTGGCTCCCCTTTAACTATTAGCAAATCAATGCCCTCAACCGTTGCAAATAAACGGTGCAATTGCGGGTAACAGCCCACAATAACCCTACCGCCTTTATTTTTGACGATCGCAGCGTAGCGAATAAACTGAAGCGAATCACCTAAACCTTGTTCGGCGTGCAGCAAAATAGTCTTTCCCAGCAAATCAGAACCGTCCCATAGAGGCCGGTATTCTCTTGCCGAAACACTATTATCCGGCCCCGTCAAAAAACAGGAATGACCAGTGTGAAATTCTTTAATTTGCCAGCGCCACTCGTATTCAGCGAGACCATTTTCCAAATCTCCCACCAACAGCAAAGCCAAGGATAAATTCAGGTGAGCGCTAGCATGATTTGGATTTAAATGAATCGCTCGTCTGTAGCAGGATATCGCATCTTCTACCGCACCTTTTTCCAGAAATGTCCTGCCTAAATTGTTGATAGCTTCCACAAAATCCGGCAGCAATTCTAGAGCTTTGTGATAATACTCCAGCGCATCTTCTAAATTGCCCTGTTCTTGCAAAACAGTTGCCAGATTGTTGTAAGCTTCCCAGCTATGCGGATTAATTTCCAGCGCTCGCCGGTACAGCTCGATCGCCCTGAAAAGTTCGCCTTTTTCTTGCAGCGCCACGGCTAAATTAATCAGTGCAGGTACGAAATCCGGTTGAGCTACAAGAGCTTGCTCGTAATGTGCGATCGCCTCGGACACTTGACCTTGTTCCTCAAAAATCTTTGCCAAGTTGTAAGCTGTTTGAGGAATATTTGGAGCGATGGCTAAAGCTTCTCGGTAGTGCGGGATAGCGGCTTCTAATTCGCCCTTTTCTTGCTTGAGAAAACCAAAATTAATCCGCGCTTGAACGCAATTTGGCGCAAGCGATATAATCTGTTCGTAAAGGGCGATCGCCTCTTCCCGATCTCCTGTTTCCATTAAATGTTCTGCTTGCCGCAATAAATCCTCTAAAACAACCGGGTTATCGCCAGCCGTTCCGATCGCAACCGATGTCTCAATTCCCTGCGATTGCTTAACTGCGGAGGCTTCTGCTAACCCTTCACTCGCAATTAGAAATATTTGTTGACTCTCTTGAACTACGCTTGCATCTGTCATTTTGAGAGCCACCGAATCGAGGTCAGGCTTATCATTAGCAGTCATTGCGAGTGAAACGAAGTCAAGCGAATCTTTGGCAGAATCCTCGGAATTACTAGCAGTATTGGCGATCGCAAATAAACTCAAAGCCGCCTGTACTTCCTCAAACAATTCTTGCCAACTTTCCGGCTGACTTTGGCGAAAAAGCCTCGCAGTTGGATACCAAGGATTGTCTTCACGATCCAGCAGCCAACGCCAGTCAGGAGCAAAAGAAAGCAGCACCCAAACCGGTTTTCCTAAAGCACCAGCTAAGTGCGCCACAGCCGTATCGACACTAATGACTAAATCCAGTTGAGATATAGCCGAAGCGGTATCAGCAAAGTCGTTCAAATGCGGAGTTAAATCCGGCACTAAGTGTTGGTGTAACAAAGTGCGATCGCTCTCGGACAAGTTTTTTTGTAAACTATAAAAAGCAATTCCCGGAACATCCAAAAATCGAATAAAATCGCTCAAGCTGCAAGAACGCTGATTGTCTTTCCGGCGCTTCGGACTTCCCGCCCAAACAATCCCTACCTTCAACTTGGCATCAGAAGAAAGCGCAAATTTGCACTCAGCAGGCGGATATAAATAAGGAACATTTGCTGGTATTGTTTCCAGAGTTGTCCCCACAATTCGCGGCAAACTCATCAGCGGCACGTGAACGTCAAATTCTGGCAAACCCTCAAAACTAACTGATAAATATTCAATGCCGGCAACTGTCGCAAACAACCGCATCAGTTCTGGATAGCAAGCCACCATAACTTTAGCCCCTCGGCTCCGAAGAATCGGCGCGTAGCGAATAAACTGAATCGAATCGCCAAAGCCTTGCTCGACGTGCAGTAAAATAGTTTTTCCCTGCAAATCCGAACCATCCCAAACCGGCTGTTTAAATTGCCTCGGTTGTAGTTGCGGAGTGCGCCACCGCCACTCATATTCAGCAAAACCGCGCTGAAAATCTCCGAACAATAGCAAAGTTAAGGCGAATTCCAGGTGGGCGATCGCGTTTTCTGGCTGCAATTCCAAGGCTCGACTGTGACAAGAAAAAGCTTCTTGAAATTCTCCTAAATCGACCAAAGCGTGTCCGAGATTATTAATAGCCTCCACGAAATCTGGCTTTAAATTTAGGGCTTGTCGGTAGTGGGATATTGCTGCTTTTGCATTGCCTTGTTCGTGAAAAAATGCTCCTACATTGTTGTGAGCTTCGGGATTGTTGGGGTCTAGTTTTACCGCTTGCTGGTAGCAGTTGAGAGCTTCTGCTAATTTACCTTGCTGCTGCCAAACTGTTCCCAAACCCATCAGGGAATATGTCAAATTTGGATTGATTTTTAAAGCGTGCTGGTAACAGGCAATTGCCTCATTTAAGTAATTCTTCTGTTTAAATATATGTCCTAAATTGTGCGCTGTTTCGTGCAAAGTGGGGTCAATTCGCAGAGCTGTTTGGTAATATAAAATAGCCGCATCTATTTCGCCTAATTGCTGTTTTGACCAGCCCAAATTATTGTAAGCGAGTGCGGAATTTGGCTGGATTTTGATGACTTGTTCGTAACTGGCGATCGCCCTTTGATATTCCCCTACATCCAGCAAAACATTAGCTTTATTTAAATGTGCTTCTACAAAATCGGGGTTTTGGGCGATCGCCCGTTCGTAAAAGTCGATCGCCTCTGCAATTTTTCCCTGCTGTCTCGCCGCTATTCCCAACAAACACAGCACGTTTGCTGATTCCGGCTGCACTTCTATTATTTGCCGATACAAATTCTCAGCTTCTAACAAACGGCCCGCTTGGTGATGTTCCCAAGCTAATTTCAAAGAGTCTTCGGCACCCAGTGTACAGGCAGATTTCCGCAATTTTTTTTGAGAAGCCATAGTTGTCTTTGTTGTTTGGGAGTTCGCTAACTGGTAATTGCCAAATAGTTCTAATTTGTTAACTCTTCCTTCCTTCTTCCCCCTTCCCCCTTCCTTCTTCCTTCTTCCTTCTTCCTTCTTCCTTCTATCCTTTACATCCGTTACATAATCCGTTGCCGAACTTCCGACTTCCTTCTTGCTTCTTCCCCCTTCCATCGGAGTGACATCCGTTACATCCGTTACATCCGTTACATCCGTTACAGAATCCGTTGCCGAACTTCTACCCCAACAAACAAGCTGCGGGAAAAATCAGATATTCTAAGAAAAACAACTTCCAGATAAACTGATAAAATGCAGCAATTTCTATTTTATCGTCCAAATCAACTTTCGTGCTCCAAAACCACATCAAACCCAAAGCCGCCAAATGAGAAACTGCTAGAAACACTAAATTAACATTAGACAATACGATCGCTCCCGCCAAAGTCGCGCCCAAATAACAAACCGTCAACACCCAGCGAGATAAATTAAAGACGGCAGGCTTGCCCAGCTCAATCGTAAACGTAGTAATATTATATTGCTTGTCCCCTTCCATGTCGGGGATATCTTTAAAAATGGCGATCGCAAATGTAAACACCACAACAAAAACCGTCAGCACCCAAACTTCCGCAGGAATCTCAAAAGACAAACTCTCCAAACTCCAGCCAGAAAAAGCGCTTTTCGCCATCCCCAAACCCAACACCCAATTAAAGTGCAAAAATAACCCTAAATTTACGATCGCGCCCCGCACCGTAAAAATGCACAGCGCCGCCCAAAAAGGAAACCGTTTCAGCCGAATTGGGGGCAGAGAATAAGCAGTCCCGATCGCCAAACTAACACCAACAGTAGCCAGCAAAAACGGGCCTTGTAAAACAGCAGTCAAAATTGCTATAATTCCCGTTGCAATTACAATTAATTCCCCGGTTTTCCGAGAAAACGCTCCAGAGGCGATCGGCAAATACGGCTTATTAATTTTATCAATTTCAACATCTTCTAACTGGTTCAATCCCACAATATAAATATTGCCGCAAATGCAAGCTAACCAGGCAAAAGCTAGGGGCAAAAGTACAGGATTCACAAACAGCCTCGTGCTTTGGGCGATCGCGTACAAAGCCAATACACTCAAGCTAGTACCCACAATTGTGTGCGGCCGAGAAAACTCCCAAAATGCCCTCACCCAGCTTTGCGGAGCCGAGCCATTTTTATCACTCCAAGACTTGCCAATCGAATCATTGCCCATAAATCTCACACCCACGCCAAACAAATAATATTCTGTAGGGTGCGTAATACGCACCTTACTCATCAACTCAAGACTCAAAATTTCTCTGATATGTGCCTGTTATTTTACAGCACAAATCATTCCAAAACGAATCAACCCGCTCTGATATCCACGGCTCATCAATCCGAGAGCCAGTGCTGCTTGAATAGTCGTCCAACCGCTAGTTAGCAAACCCCAAATCGCGCTCGGAGTCAAAGCAGAATCGATCACCACATCCCAAAAAGGAGCAACAGCTTTTGACCAATCAGCCGTGCGAATACTTGTCAAAGGCAAACTGCGGACAATTTCCTCATATTCCGGCAAAGAAATCACATAAGGCAAAGCATAAACCCGGTAAATTTCTGCCAATTCCTTTCTCTCTTTATCAGTTAATTCACCCGCCGTTTCTCCCACCGGGCGGTGACACCAAGTTGCCAAAATCAAAGTTCCTCCCGGCTTGAGTACGCGGCAGCATTCCTGCAAAAACTTAATTTTGTCTGGCATATGTTCGCCACTTTCGAGCGACCAAACCAAGTCGAATGACTCATCAGGAAAAGGCATATTCAAAGCATCTGCCACCAAAAAATTCACATTGCTTTCAAGCCCAGCAATTTTAGCGCGTTCGGTCGCTCTGTTGGCCTGTACCGGACTCAGAGTAATCCCGGTAGCTGTAACGCTAGCGCCCGTTTTGTTGAGTTCGGGCGATCGGCTAAAATCTCGATCGACCTCGCCATCCAACTTTAAATTATTTTGAGCGATCGAACTAAACTTTTCCGTCAAATACAGTGTGCTGCCGCCGATCCCGCAACCGACATCGAGAATGCGGTAAGATTCACCCAGTGCCTTCTCTGACGGGACTCCAGCCCAAGCCAGCAGTTCTTCTATCAAATCTATCTGAGCCTGTCGGCGCTCTTTTTTCAAATTGCCATCCGGGCCGTAGTAACCGTGGTGCATATGTTCGCCCCACACCTGCTCCCACAAACCGCTAGAAGCGTCGTAAAGTTGCTGAATTTGCTGGTAAAGTGTTGATGTCATCGCCGGATCGCAAGTTATTAAAGGAATTCTACCGTTATTTTCCCGCTGTTGTCATAGAAATTGGCGATTGAGTTCGATCGGTCTCCGGCCTTCGCCAGATAGAGATGTCCTGATTTCAAGCCCGACGCTCTATTTGTGGGTTCCCTCTAAAACCTCAAATCTAAAATCGATTTGTGGGTTCCCTCTCAAATCTAAAATCTAAAATCGATTTGTGGGTTCCCTCTCAAATCTAAAATCTAAAATCTAAAATCTAAAATCGAATGACTGTCTCGCGAACCATTTGCTTGGGCTTTCTCGCCGTCATCACCGTAGGTGCTCTATTACTAATGATGCCCTTTTCCACAATTGATGGAACTTGGAGCGATCCAATAACAGCACTGTTTACCTCTACTTCCGCTGTCTGCGTCACGGGATTGTCGGTGGTGGATATCGGAAAATATTACTCTTTTTGGGGGCAACTGTGCCTACTTTTACTGGTGGAAATAGGAGCATTGGGCTACATGACAGCCACGACTATCTTGCTGCTGTTATTGGGCCGCCGCTTTGGCTTGAAAGAAAAAATTGCCCTGCAACAATCTCTCGACAAATCCGGGCTAGCCGGCGTAGTGCAACTCGTGCAGTCAATTCTAGCAACAACCGTTTTGTTTCAATTAACAGGAGTGTTTTTGCTGATGACGGTTTTCGTCCCCCAGTACGGATTTAAAGACGGTCTGTGGTTGGCGGTATTTCACAGCATTAATGCCTTTAACAACGCCGGTTTTAGCATCTATTCAGATAATTTGATCGGCTACATCAATTCGCCTATGGTTAACTTCACAGTCTGCAGTTTAATCATATTTGGGGGAATCGGCTATCAAGTCATTATGGAATTGTACCTGTGGCTGCGCGATCGCTTCAACAAAAGCCCTATCTGCACAGTTTATTCCCTAAATTTCAAAGTCGTTACCACTACAACTGCTGTCCTTTTGATTTTAGGAACGCTAGCCTTTTTTGTGCTGGAATACGACAACCCAGAAACTTTCGGCTCTCTAAATTTTCCTCAAAAGGTGATGGCAGCTTGGTTTCAATCTGTTACTTCCCGCACGGCGGGATTCAATACAATTGACATTGGCAAAATGAGCGAAGCCTCGCTATTTCTGACTGTCGCGCTGATGTTTATCGGCGCCAGTCCTGGCAGCACCGGCGGCGGAATCAAAACCACAACTTTTAGAATATTGTTTTGCTGTACCACAGCAGTTCTCGAAGGTCAGGAAGATGTGGAGTGCTATCAGCGTCAAATCCCGCCAGCAATGATTCTAAAAACTATTAGTGTAGTCTTCGGTTCCATGTTGGTCGCGTTCACATCTGCAATCTTAATTGAGCTGACCAATCCCGAACTAAAATTTATCGAAGTGCTATTTGAAGCAGTTTCAGCTTTTGCTACGGTCGGCCTTTCCACAGGGATTACAGCCAAGATTTCAGCGATCGGTAAGCTGGTTTTGATTGCTACAATGTACATAGGTCGTGTTGGCGTGCTGATGCTGATGAGTGCTGCACTCGGCGACCCCAAACCCAGACCTTTTAAGTATGCTGAGGAAAGTTTGTTAGTCGGATAAAAAATCCTGCCTCGTTGCTGATAATCTAAACAATGGGTGACAACCCAAATCAACTTTTACTACTTACCCAAAAATCAAAAGGAGGCGGCGCTGTCTCTGCTAACATTTAAACAGCAAGACGCTCAGCGCTGGATATTCAGTGAACCTGTCATCTTTAAATTTTTTTCGCACTTTGCGCGCCGACAACAAGCAGTTTGCAGTTATTGGTTTGGGACGCTTCGGCAAAGCTGTGTGTTCTACTCTACACGGTTTGGGTTACGAAGTCCTGGGAATTGACACCGATGAAAAAAAAGTAACTCAAGCTTTGAACGATCGCATTGCTGCTCACGTTTTGCAGTTAGATTCTACTGAGCCTAGCGCTCTTGCGGAAGCCGGTATATTTGAATTTGAAACAGTAATTGTTGCGATCGGCAATTATCTAGGAGAAAGCATTACCACAACCTTAAATCTTAAGGAAGGCGGGGTAGCTCACGTAATAGCCAAAGCTTCTTCGGAAACTCACTTAAAACTGTTGAAAAAAGTCGGCGCAGATCATGTAGTTTTTCCCGAACGAGAAATGGGCTGCTCTTTGGCCCGCCTTCTTACAAAACCCAGCATTTTAGAACGCTTTGACCTCGACCCAGCTCACAGCATCGTTGAGTTGCTAGTTCCTGAAAAGTTTGATGGCAAAACCATCTCCGAATTGGAACTCCGGCGCAGGTATGGTTTGAATTTGCTAGCAGTCGGTCGTGGCGACAAGTTCGAGATCAATCCGCAGCCAAGCGAACGCTTGAGAAAAGGCGAGGTGATGGTAGTAATTGGTTCTAACAAAGATATTAATCGCTTGCCAATTTAACAGCTCGACATTTTACGCACATACAGCAACAGTCCTCGACTCAGAAACCCAGTGTCTTGTGTTCCGAGTGTCTCACTCCTAAGCAATTATTGCTGGATGTGTGACAATTTCAGACCCTCACAAACCCGGTTTATTTTAGATAAACCGGGTTTTCCTGTCCATCTTTATGTTCTAATTTTTAACTAAAATATGTAAATTGAATTTCACCAATTCTAGGGTTTTTTCCGCCTTTGCGACCCCCTTTGATAACTTAGCCAGACACATTGCAAAAAATTTTAACAAGGTAGCAGCACTCGATCGTCGCGCTCCCGCAAACCCTAGGAGCGCTAGCCCTAAAAATTCAGCCGACTTTCAAGATTTTTTGCAAATAAGCTTTGCCCAAAACCAGTACCGCCAATACTAGAGCAAGTTCAACAGGCCAAGGACACGCCGCCACCAACCAAATTAACGAACAAATTCCAATAATTGCAGCTATGGGAGCCGGAATTCCGTCTAGCGTTCTGTTGTCAGTCCCGGCTGTCACCCACCAAGCAATCAAGCAGATCGTCAACGGAATTAAGCAACTTGCGATCATGATTTTTACCCCATCAATTTTTTTACATATGGCATCTGAGCATATTGTAACAATACATCAAAGATTCGGAAATGCGCCATTAATTACGATAAAATTTAAGGTTAGGAAATTCATCCGCTGGGGTGATAAATTTTATAATTTTTAGCTTGGTCTCTCTCAGAAGGCAGAAGTAGGTTGGCATCAGGCAGGATTTAGGGATTTTTCTTTCTATAGAAGTCCAGAAAGCTTTCTACCTTGAGAAGAATTGCGATGCGCCCCTCTATGCAAGTTATACTCAGGATTGCAGTCAGTTACTGTAGAGCGTGAATCCATGCTGGGCAAATTTTTTCGCAAGCCAGAATCAGAAAACATCGATCGCGTCCCCCCGGGTCAATACCTCGCCAACGGCTTTCCTGTGCTGACCTACGGCGATACACCCTCCGTCAGCATTGAGAGTTGGGAATTTAAAGTCTGGGGATTGGCACAACCAAAAACCTTCAGTTGGTCAGACTTCCAGGCCATGCCCCAAAGTAACTTTACTGCGGATTTTCACTGCGTCACCCGGTGGTCAAAACTCGACGTGCAGTGGACGGGAGTCAAAGTCACAGATTTTATGAACTATATAGAAGTCGATCCGAAAGCTATGCACGTCCTGGAACACTGCTACGGCGGCTACACGACTAACATTGCGATCGCCGACTTCCTGAGAGAAGAAAACTTTTTCGCCCACACCGTCTTCGGCGAACCTCTATCCGCAGACCACGGCGGCCCAATGCGGCTCGTAGTTCCCCACCTGTACGCTTGGAAAAGCGCCAAATGGATTAACGGCCTGGAGTTTACAGAAACCGAAGAACTCGGTTTTTGGGAACGCAACGGCTACCATCGGCGGGGCGAACCTTGGGCAGAGGAACGCTACAGCGGTCTGTTTTGATGCGGGCGATCGGGAGCAAAGACGGGGCCACAGCTTCTCTATACAATCTTTGTTGAGGGGCAATCCGGTCTTTTACCGCTTCAATCTGCGGAAATTGCATCTTCTCGATCCCATCTTGGGGATATCTCACACCAGGGGTTCTATTTAATTCAACCAAAATACGTAGACCACACGATCGCATTTTGTACGTAATTTACCTGATAGATAAACTACTTTAACTCCCATACATAAGCCCCAAAAAACAAATATTCCCAGTTTAGGGTTAATAGAAAACTTCTGGAACTGTCAGTACCCACGAATATTACCGTATTTATACTTAAGTGTTTGCTATTGAGGATTTAGACTTGAGACTATAAAAAAAAGTAGCCATAAGCCCGATCCAAATCACTTAAGTTCATCCGCGCTCCCCTGCCCGCGACTGCAAGGTTTCAGACCACAATATTTATAATTATTTAGTGGGTATTATTAGGGCTCGATCCCCCGCCCGCAGATGTGATAGAGAGAATTTATGAAGGATATGTAAAGGCTTGATAAAGAATATGTCAAACTTTACCTAAAGTGCGCCAAAAACAAACAAAGTATCGCATAATGAAATTATTAAGACGATCGCACAAAAGGAACAGGTTTATGAATACCAAACTCTTATCCGCCCTAACAGCTACCGCCGCCGCCACAGCTCTGTTTGGCGCCGGAGCTCCAGCTCAAGCCTTCTCCTTTGGCACCAACGGCATCACATTCAGCCAAGATACCAGCGTCAAGTTTAACTTCAAAGAATCTCACGGTGGATATACTTCCTCTTTGGGCATCTACAGTGTGAACAACTCGGCGGGCACTCTAGTTAGCACCCTGTTTTCGGAAACTAAATCCTCAGACAACGGCTCGAGTAACGAATGGAAAGGAACTCTGGGCAATACAGTCTTGGGTTCTGGCTCGACAGTATTCACATTCCTGGCCAATCAAATTTATACTTTGGGACTCAACAGCGGCTGGGGTGGCACTGTCTACTCGACCTCAGCCTTGAATACGGGCAACCAGCAAGCAGTGTTTGGCGCGCAATCGCAACTGTGGGACGCACTCAACACAGAAGAAACGAACAGATTCGGAGCTGCCGGAAAATTCACAAACGGAATAGGTTCTCTGTTCAATGGAGGCACACTAATCTCCTTCGACGATGGCGGTAACGGCAATGACGCAGACTTCCAAGATTTCACAGTCAGCGCAGAAGCAGTTCCCGAACCAATGACAATGACTGGTTTGGCTCTCGGTTTGGGTGGTTTGGTTGCAGCCCGCCGCCGTCGCGCTAGCAAGACGACTTCATGATTTTGTCAACCGGAACAATCTCCTCTTTTACGTGTTACAAAATAAAATTCAATTAGGAGGCGCGCTAATGAGAAATCGGCTCGCCTTTTGCTTGATTTGAAATGTCAGAAGGGAGAAGTCATATCAATTGTGGTTGGACTCCTCGGGAATAGTTGACTGTTGACTGTTGGCTGTTGACGGGCGGCTCGCCAAACTTAATGATGGTTGAGTGTTGGATGTTGGCTCGATTTTACGCCCGACTTTCCAAGGGCGGATTTGAGATCGGAGGGAAGTTCGGAAACGCCCAGAATACGGGATTTAACGGATTTAACGGATGGGTGTTGAGGGAAGAAGTCAAGCGTGAAGCAAGAGGATTTTTCCAACTCTCCCACTCTCCCACTCTCCCACTATCTCCCTCTCCCAAATCAAAATTAAAAACTCACTCAGGGTAAACTGTTCGATCGTACAAAGTCACCAGTACCGATTGAGGAATGTTAATGTCCGCCCGGATGCACGCTACTTTAATCGCCACTACAGCCCTGGTGTTTGTCCGTCGCACCTATGCTGGTTCGCGCAGCGTCCAATAGCGGACAATAAGATCCAAAGAACCATCGCTAAAGCCTGAAGTATCAACATCATAGGCTACATTTAAAGGCAAGTTAGTTCGCCTGCGGGGCAGGCCTATTAGTAAGCTGTTGTGCATTTAAATTGTATATTGAGGGCGCGATCTCCTGCCCAACCCCTACTCCCCACACCAGTAAAGATTTATTTGACTATGCAATTTAAATGCGGATTAGCTTACCCGCACTGAATTGGCAAATACGATCGCCTTCGGCACGATAACTCGCTCTCCCCGATCGCTAATAACTTGAGTTGAACGCAGCAAAATCTTTTCAACCGTACCTTCAAAGCCTTCCACAATTATCCGATCGCCCAATTGAAACGGTTCGTGCCACAGCAACAATATTTCCGCTAAAAAGTATTTGAAGATGTCTGGGAACGGGAAACTAATCCCTACGGAACCAAGTCCTAACCAACTGATGATATCTGCAGGCTGCCAAGCTGGGAACGCCACGCAGGCGCTCAAACTGACAGCCGCCCAAGTGAGAGTGTCAATCGATTTTCGATTTTCGATTTTCGATTGAAGCCTTGACCCCAAGGATAAATTCGGGGGCTTGTATCCTGGATGCTTGATTGTCAAAAAATTAAAGAAGGCCACGCTAACACAAAAGATTGAGCTCGATCGCCCGACAAGAATGTTTGACTCTCACGGTGCGGGTGACTCCATCTACTCGTTCGCTAATCATTAAAACCTAATCAAAATTTAAGATTAGCAGCGCCGACCCCGATCGAGTAAAATCACAGCACTTGCCCGCCGATGGGTTAATCTGTTAAAACTAACAAAGTTTGATGATTTCTGAGAAATAACATACATGGTTGCTACATCCGTCAAGATTAAACACGAAGTCAAAGACTTGTCCCTCGCCCCCTTGGGAAAGCAACGTATCGAGTGGGCCGGCCGGGAAATGCCCGTTTTGCGGCAAATTCAAGAACGCTTCGCTAAAGAAAAGCCTTTTGCTGGCATTCGCTTGGCTGCTTGCTGCCACGTAACCACAGAAACCGCTCATTTGGCAATCGCCATCAAACTCGGCGGTGGCGACGCCGTACTGATCGCCAGCAACCCCTTGAGCACTCAAGATGACGTAGCGGCTTGCTTAGTTGAAGACTACGGCATTTCCGTCTTCGCCCTCAAAGGAGAAGACGCGGCTACCTACGAACGTCACGTCTACACAGCCCTAGACCATCGCCCCAATATTATCATCGACGACGGCAGCGACGTGGTAGCGGCCCTGATCCAGCACCGCCCGAACCAAATTTCCGACTTAATCGGAACTACCGAAGAAACTACCACAGGCATCGTGCGCCTGCGGGCCATGTTGAAAGACGGCGTGCTGACTTTCCCCGCAATGAACGTCAACGACGCCGACACCAAGCACTTCTTCGACAACCGCTACGGTACCGGTCAATCTACCCTAGACGGCATTATCCGCGCTACCAATATTTTGTTAGCCGGTAAAAATATTGTGGTTGCAGGTTACGGTTGGTGCGGCAAAGGCACAGCACTGCGCGCCCGTGGTATGGGTGCTAACGTAATTGTCACCGAAATCGATCCGATTCGGGCGATCGAAGCAGTGATGGACGGTTTCCGCGTCATGCCGATGGACGAAGCAGCAACAGTCGGAGATATATTCATTACCGTTACCGGCAACAAACACGTCATTCGTGCCGAACATTTCGAGACAATGAAAGACGGCGCAATTGTTTGCAATTCCGGTCACTTCGACATTGAAATTGACCTCAAATCCCTCGGCGCAAAAAGCACCGACGTGAAAACAGTCCGGTCTTTCACTCAAGAATATCACCTCAATAATGGCAAGTCGATTATTGTGTTGGGCGAAGGTCGTTTGATCAACTTGGCAGCAGCCGAAGGACACCCCAGCGCCGTGATGGATATGAGCTTTGCTAACCAAGCTTTAGCCTGCGAATATCTAGTTACGAACAAAGGCAAACTAGAGCCTGGTATTCACTCAATTCCCGTGGAAGTTGACAAAGAAATTGCCCGTCTCAAATTGGAAGCAATGGGTATTCACATTGATACCTTGACTGCCGAACAAATTGAGTACACAAACTCTTGGACTTCGGGTACTTAATCATAGTATTCTCGTTCCCAGGATCAGCCTGGGAATGAATGCAGCAAGGCTCTGCCTCCCTCATGGGGAGTCGAGGCAGAGCCTCTCGATATATGTTCCCAGGCAGAGCCTAGGAACGAGCAATGACTAATGACTTCTTCTTACCAAATTAGGGAATCAAAATGGTTGAATGGATAACTAACACAATGCAGTCTATGGGCTATTTCGGAATAGGACTGTTGATGTTTTTAGAAAATCTTTTCCCCCCCATACCCTCAGAATTGATTATGCCGCTGGCAGGGTTCACGGTATTCCAGAACAGAATGGAGTTTTCACCGGCGATCGCAGCAGGAGTAATCGGTACAGTTCTGGGGGCGCTTCCCTGGTACTATGCCGGTAAATTATTGAGCGAAGAACGCTTGAGGAATTTAGCCGACAAATACGGCAAGTGGATCACAGTATCGGGCGCCGATATTGACAAAGCAAATAGATGGTTTAACAGACACGGCAACAAAGCTGTGTTTTTGTGTCGCCTAGTACCCGGAGTTCGCACCCTAATTTCCCTGCCCGCTGGCATCAATAATATGCCTTTAATTCCTTTTTTAATCTACTCAACAGGAGGTACTCTTTTATGGGTAAGTTTCCTGACTTTTACCGGATATAAATTAGGGCAAAATTATACACTTGTAGAGGAATATCTGGCCCCGGTTTCCAAAATAGTTGTGGTGATTATTGTCATTTGGTGTATTTTGTGGGTTGTGAAGAAGAATATGCAGAAGGAAAAATATCGCAAATAAATGCAAAATTTGTGAAAATAATCTGCCTTTATTTGCGTTCATCGGCGGCTACAATCACCATTTTGACCCCACGCCAAAACGCATACAACTTTCCGACAGAAGTCGTGCGTTATCAACCCAAAATTTTAGACTAAGGTTCAACCTCCCCGATTAATCTGGGGAGTAAATCTAAAAATCTAAAATGTAAAATCTAAAATCCACTGACTTGTTTCCAGCATCCTCTCAACCGTAGCGCTGAAAGATAGAGAGGGAAATTTGATAGAAAATTCTGCTATGTTGGCTACTTTTTTAAATTAACTTTTAAATGGGCGATCGCCCAAAAGTCACAGTGACGGGCAGCAGATCGCCCAAAAATCCAACTTAAATTTATACAAATATTTAGGATTGGTGGAGGTTTAGGCAGATAATCGTGGCAAAATAGGGAACATTCCTATCCGCGCTGTTAAAATATGTACGAAAAGATTGTAGCCCCGACAACAGGTTCTAAAATTACTTTCAAAGACGGTTTGCCGATCGTCCCCAATGACCCAATTATTCCCTTCATTCGCGGCGACGGTACGGGCGTTGACTTGTGGCCTGCATCCCAGAAAGTCATGGATGCTGCGGTAGAAAAGGCTTACGGTGGCGATCGAAAAATCAACTGGTTTAAAATCTATGTAGGCGACGAAGCTTGCGATGTCTACGGTACTTACCAATATCTGCCCCAAGATTCCTTAGACGCCATCAAAGAATACGGAGTCGCCATCAAAGGGCCGCTGACAACGCCCGTAGGTGGCGGAATTCGATCGCTAAACGTAGCTTTGCGGCAAATCTTTGACCTTTACGCCTGCGTGCGGCCTTGCAAATATTATGCTGGAACACCATCGCTACACAAAACTCCTGAACTCCTAGACGTAATTATTTACCGGGAAAATACAGAAGATATTTACCTCGGAATTGAATGGGCCAAAGGCAGCGAAATCGGCAAAAAATTGATTGACTTCCTCAATAATGAGTTAATTCCAGCAACACCCGAACATGGCAAAAAACAAATTCGCCTCGATTCTGGCATCGGAATTAAACCCATTAGCAAAACAGGTTCTCAGCGTTTAGTACGGCGTGCCATTACCCACGCTTTGCGGTTGCCGAAAGATAAGCAGCAAGTGACTTTGGTGCACAAAGGCAACATCATGAAATATACTGAAGGAGCTTTCCGAGATTGGGGTTACGAATTAGCAACCACCGAATTTCGCCAACAGTGCGTAACTGAAAGAGAGTCTTGGATTCTGGGCAACAAAGAAAAAAATCCTGACATTAGCTTAGAAGATAATGCCCGCCAAATAGACCCCGGATACGATGCTTTGACCCCAGAAAAACAAGCCAAAATTCGTCAAGAAGTAGCCGACGTTCTGTTTGCAATTTGGGACAGTCACGGCAGTGGCCAGTGGAAAGAAAAAATCATGGTCAACGACCGAATTGCTGACAGTATTTTCCAACAAATTCAAACCCGACCGGCCGAGTATTCGATTTTGGCGACAATGAATCTGAACGGGGATTATTTGTCCGATGCGGCCGCCGCCATTGTCGGCGGATTAGGTATGGGCCCCGGTGCGAATATTGGTGATGAATGTGCAGTTTTTGAGGCGACTCACGGCACTGCACCGAAACACGCTGGTTTGGATAAAGTCAATCCCGGTTCCCTGATTTTGTCCGGGGTGATGATGTTAGAATACATGGGATGGCAGGAAGCGGCAGACTTGATTAAGAAGGGTTTGGGAGCGGCAATTTCTAACGGTGAAGTTACTTATGATTTGGCGAGGTTGATGGAGCCGCCGGTGCCTGAGTTGAAGTGTTCAGAGTTTGCTGAGGCGATTATTAAGCATTTCGCTGATTAGGTTTTAAAGATTTTTTAACCGCAGATGAACGCAGATAAACGCCGATAAGATTGGTAATATCTTTGTCTGTCTGCGGTTAAAAAATTGCTATTTTTGCAGTTCGGGAACAGCCATTCCGCGCTCAACGGCGGGACGCTTCTGCAAGGTTTCTACCCAACGTTTGAGGTGGGGGTGGTTGTCGAGGGTTAATCCTTGAAATTCGTAAATAGCAACCCAGGGATAGGTAGCAATGTCGGCAATAGAATAGTCGCCGCAGATGTATTCGTATTTTGCTAGTTGAGTGTCTAATACTCCGTAGAGGCGCAAGGTTTCTTTTTCGTAGCGCCCAATCGCATAGGGAATTTGTTCGGGTGCAAAGCGTTTGAAGTGGTTTAGCTGACCAAACATCGGGCCGACGCTGGCCATTTGAAACATCAGCCATTCCATAACTTGAAAGTATTTTTGTTTGTCTGTGGGCAGAAATCTGCCGCTTTTTTCGGCAAGATAGATCAGGATGGCGCCTGACTCGAAGACGGTGATGCCGTTATCTCGATCGACTATCGCCGGAATTTTGCTGTTGGGGTTGATGGCGATGAACTCTGGGCTAAATTGGTCGTTTTTTGTGATGTCGATGACGTGCACGTTGTAGGGTAAACCTATTTCTTCGAGCATGATCGAGACTTTGCGACCGTTCGGTGTGGTAAAAGTGTATAGGTCGATCATAAGTTGTCCGCCTTTTCTCAAGCAGGTATAAACTATATTATAATAATTTCAGGCAAATAGCTAATCATAATGGATCTTATTGAAATTCTCAAAGACGATTATCAAAGATTTCCCGATAATCAGACTTACAGCATCTATGCAAAAGATGTTTATTTTGAAGACCCAGTGAATCGATTTACAGGAGTCGATCGCTACCGCAAAATGATCGGGTTTATGGGGACTTTTTTTCAGGATATAAATCTCGATTTGCACGGGATTTCGCGATCGGGAGATACTATAGAAACTCGCTGGACTCTGAGCTGGATCGCACCGTTACCTTGGAAACCGAAAATGGCGATCGCCGGTAGGAGCGAACTGAAAGTCAACAGCGACGGTTTAATTGTTTCTCACATCGATTACTGGGACTGTTCGCGGTTGGATGTGATCAAACAATTGGTATTTCCAGTCCAGACTAATGTTTGAAAAATATTTTTAATTAAAGTAAATGGAACCTCTACCCAATAGCTGGGCAGATATTCAGCCTGATACCATATATCAAGCAACTAATGGGCTGCTAGTATCTTTTAGTCAAGCTCAAATACAACTCGGAATCAAGTATGACCAAAACAACAAACATTTAAAAGCGATTGAAAAAGGAATTGTTGCCCCTCGCGGTAATATTGGTCTTGTTCCTTCAGAAGTTGAAGACTACGAGCTAAAATCCAAAGTGCTAGGCAAAGGAGGCGATCGCCGCTTTCACGGAAAAATCCTAGATGGAGTCCTACACTTCCCTGGTTTTTTCACTGAACATTAATCATCCACAAGCTATGACGATAATTGAGTTAAAAAATCACCCTGTTTGGCAAGATTTAACAGAAGTATTAGAAAATCTAGATGCCAACTCTCTGGTAGCAGAGCATCTGGAATTATGCGATTATAAACTCTGCGGTTACTGGGACGAACAAGATGAATTTTATGAAGAAATTATCTTACCCCGTTCCCTGTCTGCCGATTTAGTCAGCAGTTCGATTGGTGTTACAGGCAGAAAACGTTGGATTAAACTAAAATTTGTTCTCCAAGCCGAGCGGGTGAATTCTCAAGATTCGTCGCATCCTAATAGCACACAAAATCTTGGCGAATTGACGATCGTTTATGATGAAAACCTGCAATTTGTTGATGAGAATTGGCAGATAAATATCGACTCTCCTTTTATAGGGAAAGAAAAGTAGTTGAGTTTAAAGAGTGATTACGACAGTTTGGAAAGTACGATCGCCCTCATCAACTCAACCCATATATTGACATTGCACCAATTTAGTGGATAGCCCGAAATGCGCCATGTCCGTCCGGGCGATCGCCCAAATTAATTCCCCCACAAAATTAATTTTCTTTACATAACGTTACAATATAGGAGTAAACTACTTTCAGGCGAGCTAAACAATCAATGCGCTTAATATTAATGACCGGAAAAGGTGGCGTCGGCAAAACCTCCGTAGCCGCTGCGACTGGGCTGCGGTGTGCCGAATTGGGATACAAAACCCTAGTGCTGAGTACAGATCCCGCTCACTCCTTAGCCGACAGCTTTGACATGGAACTCGGACACGATTCGCGGCTGGTGAAACCGAATTTGTGGGGAGCAGAATTAGACGCTCTCAGGGAATTAGAAGGCAATTGGGGAGCAGTTAAGCGCTACATTACTCAAGTCTTGCGTGCCCAGGGACTCGAAGGGGTACAAGCTGAAGAATTAGCTATCTTGCCAGGAATGGATGAAATCTTCGGTTTGGTGCGAATGAAGCGGCATTACGACGAAGGCGAATTTGATGTTTTAATTATCGATTCGGCTCCGACGGGCACTGCATTGAGACTGCTAAGTTTGCCGGAAGTTGGCGGCTGGTACATGAGAAAATTTTACAAGCCGCTGCAAGGCATATCAGCCGCCCTTAGACCTTTAGTGGAACCTATTTTTAGACCAATTGCGGGTTTTTCTTTACCAGACAAAGAGGTGATGGATGCACCTTACGAATTTTACGAACAAATCGAAGCTTTGGAAAAGGTTTTAACTGACAATACTGTGACTTCGGTAAGGTTAGTTACCAATCCCGAAAAAATGGTAATTAAAGAATCTCTGCGCGCTCATGCCTATTTGAGTTTGTACAATGTAGCCACAGATTTAGTAGTAGCTAACCGGATTATTCCCGCAGAAGTAACTGACCCATTTTTTAAACGGTGGAAAGAAAGCCAGGAACAGTACCGTCAGGAAATTCACTCAGATTTCATGCCGCTGCCAGTTAAGGAAGTGCCACTTTATTCCGAAGAAATGTGCGGTTTGCCAGCTTTGGAACGGTTGAAAGAAACGCTTTACAAAGACGAAGACCCAAGTCAAGTTTATTACAAAGAAAATACGATTAAGATCGTGCAGGAAAACAATCAATATAGTCTTGAACTGTATTTGCCCGGAATTGCTAAGGATCAGATCCAGTTGACCAAAACGGGAGATGAGTTGAATGTTCGGATTGGGAATCACCGCCGTAATTTGGTGTTGCCGCAAGCTTTAGCGGCGCTGCAACCTTCGGGGGCGAAGATGGAGGATGATTATTTGAAGATTAAGTTTGCTTAACAAGACTTACGCACGCTTCTACCTAAAAAACCCGGTTTCTAGGAAAAATCGTGGATTATCCCTTGAGATATTCACGCAGAAACCGGGTTTTTGGCCCGCGTGCAGGTATTGAGCTATTCAGCAGACTTACGCCATTCTTGTCCGAGGCGAACTGCTTTGTCAAAAGTAGGATGGTTGCGTCTGCGTTTATGAGACAATGACTTTTGTAATGGTATCAATTCCGATTGTATGGGAATGATTTAACCGCAGAGGGCGCAGAGGGCGCAGAGTCTCCAGAAGAGAGAGATGAATAATTCCCATGTCAACGGATTTGATATGAAATGCTGCTGGCTAGACACAATTAACAGGACTCAGCACGAAGGACTTCGTTTAATGCCTCATCAATCACTGCATCGCTGACACCTCGGCGCTTCAAACTTGCTACTAAGGCTGTCACTGTCTCGCTCTCAAATCGTTCTAAATCAACGCGCAAATCTTGACCGATATAAGCACGAATTAATGGCTGATAACCCGAAAAACCCAACAAGGGTGCAACTTTCTTTAGATATTCCACAACATCTTCGGGCATACGAATCGTCACGCTAGTCATTGGACGGTTGCGGTCTAATCTCTGCTTTAATGCTTCAACCTTCATACTCTGCCCTCTCCTGACGAGTTGCTTTACGTGCTGAAATAAGTTGCGGCTCTTGTACCCGGTAAACAATTCCCTATTATAAGCCCCACCGATTATCTTAGAAAATCAGTAATTTTATTCCATTTCATCACTTCCGCCAAGTCAATCGCCGTCAACCCATCAGGATTCTTAATCATTTTATCAGCGCCATACTTTAATAATAATTTAACAGGAGTTAAGTTGCCAGCCAATGCCTCACATTGCAGCATAGTCCAGCCATTTTCATCAATTTGATTTACAATGGTAGGATTTTCACTTAATGCAGAATCAATTTTTGCAGCCATATTCTCACTCATTGGATGCTCGCCGATTTCATATTCATCCTTATTTCTTGATTCTTGATTTAAATAGCTATCGGGAACAATTCGGATTTCTCTCGGATCGCCGAATTCCAAACCCCAAGCATCATCATGCACACGCCTTCGATCGCTATTCATTGTAAGCCGTATTGCATTAACAGTATATGCACCATAAACCATCCCATCAATAGAATATATCCAATCATTGATATCGTTGAAGCCCATCACAATCTGGTCGCCCGATCCAATTCCATCTATCCATCTCGGATCGTTTAATAAATCTCCACTAACTTTCAGACCATCAAAATTAACATTCTCCACCCACATATGTTCAACTGATGGTGCAGAATCCGTCACCTTTCCCGTCGGAAATCCAAGTTTTACTGCACTTATATCCAGCCCAGGAATTATCCGCCGCCTTTCCCATGACAACTCACGCCAAAAATATTTAAATGATTCGCGTGCCTTCTTGCTAGCAAGATTTATATCCGGGTCATCACCCTGAAATCGATAAATATTTTGACTCATTTACCACTCCGCAGTTGATTGTTAGAGGTACTTCTAATATTAATATACATCATAAGCAGGTTAAGTATATCAAGGGAAAGGGATGAAAAGAATTCGACCTTCATATTCATCAGGCTGACTGCAACAAATAAATAGTTCTAAATCATCAATGATCTTACCAATGGGTGCTGTTGCAATAACCTCAATAACTCCAAGCATAGGTAGTCCTTGATTGACTCCCTCGTAGGCATACATCGTAATAGTGGCCACATCATGGGTAAGTAAGATGCGTCCTTCATTAGCCGCCCATTCTAAAATATCTGGATCGTCAGTGTGAATCAGCCCTACATCTTGGACACGAACAATATCTAATTCAGGCAAACGTCTCACCAGCCCACGCAATATGGCTCCATTAAAATTTTCATCAGTTAGAAGGCGCACTTGGTATCGACTCCCCTTTTGACTGATAACGAGTAAGCAAACGTTGTCTCAGATCAACTAAGTTGTGTTGTCGAGAAAGTTCTTGTCTCAGTTGCTGAGATTGTTGGCTGCGCTGTTCCAAATAACTGTCAATTTCCTGACGATGGTTTAGATAGTAAGCAATGGTACTGTATATGTCTTCTAAGCGAACAACTGAATACTGAATAGCGATTTCTTCGGGAGTGGAGCCATTGTGGTATGAAGCAAGTATGCTATCTAGGGTGACTCGACTCGAACCTATACGGATACCTCCCGCTTCATCCCAACGGAAAGGAGGAGAGGTTGCTTGGAATTTTGCTGGGGCGCTCATTAGGGACATATTCTACCTGACTTGAACTGTATCAAAACATTGTAGCAAGAAGCCTAATGCTTTGTCGGAAGGTAATGAAAGCCAACCATAATTATAGCTGTCGTTATGCTGGCTTTGCTACGAATGCAGGATAGGTTTTGTGTGCATCTGCATAAATCCTAAGTGCTACAGACATTTGTTGTTGGGCAGTTTCTCCTTGTGCCTGAAACCAAGCAAATGTTTCAGGATCGACTTGAACTGGCATAGTAATAGCCGACTGAGGCATTCGTAATTGCGCTCTAGTAAAGAACTCCTCCGATAGTGGTGGACTATCGGAAGTATCGATATCTTCATCGCTCATTGCGTCGATTCTAGCCCAGTCGGTTTGTGAGGTATTGTTCATAGCGTCTGCGTTCATAAGACAGTGACTTTCGTAATGAAATAATGCGAACTGTTTCCCGATCGGGTTCCGTGTAGACAACAACTACAACTCGTCCATCAAGTAAACCAATACCGATACATCGATCTTCACCATAATCCTCTCGCTCATCTAATTCTACAACCATCGGTAGGTTGAAGATACGAAAAGCATCAGCGAAGTCAAACCCATGCTTTGCAAGGTTGCTTTGATTTTTACGCTCGTCCCACTCAAACTTCATGAACTTAAATCTAGCACATGAGCCAAGTTTAGAACAAAAGTACCAATATTTGACCACATAGCACAATTAAAATGCTATCGCCCCTCGCTTACCCTGACTAAAATCATAATCTGCTTCCATAACTATTCCTCTCCCTCTTCTTTCCCATCCTCTGTGCTCTCTGTGTCCTCTGCGGTTCGTTCAATCTTTCCTGCATTAAACTCAATCTTTTTCTGCTGACGTTCCGACGCAGCTTTTTGCAGCATTTTCAACTTTTCGGGGTCAGCATTCGATCGCCAAAACAACTTATGATCCTTAATTTTAACGCAATTTTCCTCCAAACACTTCATCCATTCCCGATGTTTCTTAACTACGCCACGATCGAGAATACCTAACTTTTCTTCTTGGCGGGTGAGTTTCGCAAACTTGTCATAATGCGGATAACTCTCAGTAACAAAAGCTTCTTTTCTCACTAAAATTGGCGGATTGTACACATCAGAATAGTCTTGATAGCTCACAGAAAGGTCGCGCAAATCTATGTGCATAGAAGTGTGAAGGGCTGGATGCGGGTTAGTGTCAAAATCGGGATAAAATAGATAGGAAATCTGAGGTCTGCGAGCGTAAAATTTGATGATTGTCGCGCCGTCTAGTCTGCCAATTGTGCGGTTGGCGCAGCCTTCGTAGAGCCTGAGCAAAGGGTCTAGTTCTTCTAATGCAGAGACGTGAACTGAAAGAGTACCGGGCTGTTTGTAGCCGATCGCACTATCTTCGCAGCAATCCGCAACAATATCAGGTTTGCTCAGACTATATAGCATTAAATCTGCTAAAGTGCAAGCTTTTTGATAATTGTCAAACAAACCTTTGATGTCATTGCGGATTTGAGCTGGGAGTCGGCGCATTGAAGGTCTATCGCCCAAACCGTTGAGAGCCAGATACACCAGCAAATCTTGGCGGCGCTTGTCGGCGATTTTCTCCCAATCATCCGCATCCGTTGCTTGCAAAATCACCCTCCAAGCGCGATTAAAACTGTGAAATTCCTCCTTAATCGCCGATTCTTCCGCTAGTTCGCCTTTAACCGGAAGCCGGCCCCGATCGCTCACAAAAGCCATCAAAGGAGCCAACATTTCCGCATAATCCTCAAACCGCTTAACTTGCGATCGCACTCTGGGAGTCGATAAGTGCGATCGAAACCGAGAAGCACGAAAACTTTCACCCTCCGCTGCATCCCGAAACACAAAATAGATTCCCAAAGCCACAGGAATTGCATCAACATTCAAAACTTGGTCAATATAAACCTTTAACTCTTCTTGTTCGTAATACTTCTGAAAGGTATTCCGAGAAGTAATCACCCCATCCCCGTAAGCAATTTGACCTCGATCGCTATCATCAATCAAAACCTGAGCCGCTACAACTAATAAACTCTTAGTTAATTCCCAAGCATTCAGCAACGCTTCTCGTCGTTCCGCCAAAGATTCAATCACATTAATCACATAACCAATATTCACAATATCAGCACAAATTCGCGGAGTATCCGGCTGATAGTATGGGTCCCAACCAGAAATAGCATAACCCTCTTGTGCAATATATTTAACATCCCCGCCGTAACCGCAACCGTAATCAAAAAAAGTCGCCCCGTCCCTCACTAAATCAGCTTCTAAAACCAGACGCAGGGGTTTAGAAAGCGAATTGCGTACCATTGCAGCTTTATGTCGCTCGATTTTAGGAATTGATAGCTCACTATTCTCCTCTTTCAAACGCTCGACAACAGTATGATCTTGGATTTCTACACCGCAATATCCCAAATATTTGAGCCAACCCTCGCGAGTGCCGATAACGCTAGTATTGTCAAGCAGTCCCCACTTTTCCTCGCAGCGAGTCAGCCTCGCAAACTTTTCGTAATTGGGATAATCCCCAGCTACAAAAGTTTCCTTGCGGTGCAAAACCGGGGGATTTTCGCAGTTACTGTAGTCAAAATATTTAACTTCCCCTGTTGCTAGATTAATCTGGATGCTGGTTTGCAAATCAGGATGAGCATTTGTATCGAAATCAGGGTAAAAAAGATAAGATATTTTAGGTTGATGAAGCAAAAATTTAACTAAAGTTGCTTCATCAATATTTTCGAGAGTGCGTCTGGCACAATTTTCGTAGATTCCGAGGACAGGGTTGAGTCTCTGCAAAGCTGAAACGTGAACGTAAAAAGCCGTAGGTAATTTTTTTCCCACCTTGCTTTCCCGACAGCAGCGAGCCACTTTTGCTACTAGATTGTCCACAGAAAAATTATTGATTTCATCGAGCGGGTAAGGCACAGCATTTACAGAATATTGCTCAGAAATACCCTCTTTTTCATACAATAAAACTTCGCGAGCAAAAACCATCAAAGGCGTTAGCAGTTTTTCCTCGTTTTCTAAGGAATTGCTATTTGAAATAGTGTTTGTACTGGTATCGTAATTCATAGCTAAATTAATTATTTTTTTTAAATTAACCGCAGAGAACGCAGAGAACACAGAGTGAAGAAAGAAACAAAGAAACAAAGAAACAAAGAATTTATTTCTTAGTCCGCGTAGGCGGACTTCGTTTGTTTAGGCGCGATTTCAAGCGCCGACTAATATCGATCAATAGCGACTAACCGACTAACTAAACATTCGATTTTCCACAAATTCTTGCACCCGGGCTAAATGACTGGACAAACTTACTAATAGGTTCTCAATCCTCTCACTATTTGACAATTCCACCCCTTTTGGTTCAGATTGAAAGCTTCGCGCTTGATGCTCCAATTGTGCGGCCAAATCCGACATCTGAGCAACTCCCACATTAGCCGAAGTTCCCTTGAGACGGTGGGCTTGATATTCCACAGCTTGCCAATCTTTAGCTTCTACGGCTCTTTTGGCAGCAGCTACATCAGCTTGGGCGCCTGCCACAAAAGCTTGCAAGAGTCGCTCTGGCAATTTAATATTAACTCGTCCGAGTTGCTCCAATCTGCTCTTGTCGAACAGTCCGTCGTAGTCTCTATGTTCCCAAGTTGGAAGTGCGATCGCCCTTGGTGTCGGCCCAGCCACAACCTGCGCTTTTTCCACAACTTCTGTATAATTTGTTGCTAATTGAGATTTATTTTCCGAATTTATACTTTTAACTCCATACTTATTGTCACCCTGAACATTGAGGGCTTCATACTTTTTCAGGGCCGCCGCCAAAGCATCTAAATCTACAGGTTTGCTGAGATAATCGTCCATCCCCGCCGCTAGACACTTTTCTCGTTCCCCCGGCATAGCATGAGCAGTTAAAGCCATCACAAAAGTATGCCGATCGCTTCCTTCGATTTCCCTCAACTTTTGCGCCGCTTTGTAACCATCCAGTACCGGCATTTGACAGTCCATCAGCACTAAATCATAGCTTTTTTTTGCCAGCAAATCCAGCGCTTCTTGACCGTTGACTACGCAGTCAGCCTGATAGCCTAAAACTGCCAACTGTTCGACAAGAACTTGTTGATTGATCGGGTGGTCTTCCGCCACCAAAATTCTCAGCGATGACAGCGAATTGGGAGTAACATATTGATGAGTATTAACTGGTGGCAACTTGCCAGTATTAGCAGCCTCCACTCTTCCAAAATCTCCCCTTCCCTTCACCGGCGCAAGCATTGCCTCAAGCAGGCGACTTGGCCGCACCGGCTCGATCAAATATCCGTTAAAACCTCGACTGCAAAGCGATTCAGCCTTCGGCTGTTCCCGCAAAGCAGTCATGGCGATTAACGAGCCAACTGTCGAGGTCGATCGCACTTTCCTAGCAAATTCCTCCGCATCCAACTCCGGCATTTGCAAGTCCACCAGCACCACATCCCAGCTTTTTCCCCCCTCTCCCGAATTCTGAGAAATCCCGCCCTGGGTATTTTTCAACCAACTCCAAGCCTCAGCAGCACTTTCTGCCTCGTCGCAGCGCGCACCCCAACTTTGAGCGAGCGATCGCACTGCTGCCCTCCTCAAAGCACTTCCAGAGATTACTAATAACTTCTTGCCCGCAAGCTCGGGATCGTGAGGCTCAACTGGCAACTGTTTTTCCAAAGGTACAGTAAACCAAAAAGTAGCACCACTGCCTAGCAAACTGCGAACTCCAATGTCCCCTCCCATCATCTCCACTAACTGCTTGGAAATAGCCAAACCCAAACCCGTACCACCGTAAGGCCTAGTAGGAGAATCGTCTACCTGAGTAAAAGATTGGAACAGCTTTGTTTGCCCTTCGGCAGAAATTCCAATGCCAGTATCCCGCACCGAAAATAACAATCTTGCCCCTTGTCTACCCTCTGCCAGTCGGTTGCCCTGTTTCACCGTTACGTGAACTAGAACTTGACCGCTATCCGTAAATTTTATGGCATTCCCCGTCAAATTCAGCAAAACTTGCTTCAATCTGCCCGAGTCGCCCACCAACTTTCTCGGCACTGAGCTGTCAACTAAAATATTCAATTCAATACCTTTTTCTTCTGCCAAATGCGCTAGAATTTCAATCACCGACTCAACGCAACTATTCAAATCAAAATTAGCCTTTTCCAGCCGCATTTCTCCCGCTTCAATCTTAGAGAAATCGAGAATATCATTAATAACATTTAGCAAATGTTCAGCACTGCGGTAAATCGTCTGAGCACAGTCCCGCTGTTTCTGTTCCAGAGGAGCGCGCAGCAGCAATTGAGCCATTGCCAAAACCCCATTCATCGGAGTGCGAATTTCGTGACTCATGTTCGCCAAGAATTGCGACTTCACCCGGCTAGCTTCTAAGGCAGTTTCCCGCGCTTCCACCAACTCATTAATCTTGTCGGCAACCATCACAATTCCCCCTACTTTACCGTCTGGATTGTACCAAGGGTGAGCGGCCCAGCGCAGGTAGATAACAGAGCCGTCTGCTCGTTCCCAAGCATCTTCGCTCACAGAAACGACCTCACCTCTGAGCACTTCTTGATACATTACTTTCCAGCGATTCGGGGTATCTGGAAACAATTCGTAATGACTGAGATTAGTCAGCGACTGCCACTCAAAATTAAATTGAGTCAGCCATTTGTGCGAGTTAGCTAAATAGCGCATTTCCGTATCGAACATCGCCATTGCTACTGGCACGCAATTAATAATTTGTCTCAGTTGCTGCCGTTCCCTTTCCAGAGCATATTCCGCCTGTTTCCGCTCAGTAATGTCGCTAATCATGCCGGCCATTCGCAGCGCTTTTCCTTTGGAATTTCGCTGAGCTTTTCCCTGAGAAGTGCAGTAGCGGTAAACACCGTTCGAGTGTAGCAGCCGGAATTCTACATTATAATCTATTTCTTGTTCCAAGTGAGCGGCGATCGCCGCGACAATTCCCTCCTTGTCATCGGGGTGCAGGCGGTTGTATAGAGCTTCCATAGTCCTGCCAAATTGCTTGCGCGACAAACCGATAATTTCCAAAAGGCGATCGTTCCAATAAACCTCATTTTTACTTAAATCCCAATCCCAAATTCCGTCGTTCACTCCCTCTAAAACTAACCTGTACCGTTCCTCACTTTCCTTAAGCTTTTGACTGGTATGAAACGCCTGAAATTCGGCGCGGTAAACGCGCATCGCATTGGACAAACTGCGAGACAAACTATCGGGAGAAAGCTTATTTTTAGCAATATAATCAGAAGCTCCTGCCTTCATCAATTCCACAGCAATTTGTTCGTCGCCTTGACCTGTGAGCACAATTAAGGGAACTTTCAGTCCAGCTTCTCGTAGATGTTTTACCAAACTCAGTCCGTCTCCGTCCGGCAATCCGTAGTCGAGGAATACGCAGTCAAATTTGCACTCAAATATTTGATTTAATAGCAGCCCCTTTTCTGTCTCCTCAACCTCGCTTAAAGGTTGAGATTTATTTTGTTGGGAGAGTTTTGCGGTAGCCTGCATAGAATTTTTGCTAACCGAGAGTTGTGCCAGCGCATCCGCGCAGTCTTCTGCTTCAGTAACTTCTGCAGAAACACCAGCGGACTTGAGCGATCGTTTGATCGCCATTCGATCGACTGCATCGTCATCAACTATCAGAATTGTGAGAATTTTGTCCATAAAAACCGAATTGTGGATTAGTCCGAAAAAGCTGCTGTCAAGAAAAAGGACTTAAAACAACTGCATCGCTGAAAAATCATAAAGCCCCCTTGAAAATTTTTCTATTCAAATTTCCCTATTTTAGGGAATTTCACTCAGCATCCAGTATTTGTTTAGGGTAGCCATCACTTCCACAAAGTTAGAAAAAGTAACAGGTTTAAGAATATAGCCCGCTACATTCAAATTATAAGCTTTTACTTTATCTCTATCTTCATTAGAAGTTGTGAGGACGATTACCGGAATCGACCTCAAACATTCATCCAGTCGCAATTCTTGCAAAAACTCGATCCCGCTCATTCTCGGCATATTCAAGTCCAGCAAAATCAACCGGCGCGCTTGAGGCATGGGAGGATCTATTTTTCCTTCTCCACGCAATATAGCTAGAGCTTCTAATCCATTGGCAGCAATGTAGAGGGGGTTGACGATGTTATTTTTTTTGAAAGCTCGCCGGACGTTCATCACATCAACCTCATCATCTTCTACCAAGAGAATATGAATTTTTTTGTCTTGCATAAATCAGCCATTTTCTAGATGTTTTTTAAGCGCCCGTCTCGTTGGCGAGGTTTTGTCAGCACGGATCGCGAACCCAGCAGGTTTAATATCTATTGTCCTTTGTCAAGAATCATTTATGCCGGGGTCGATGACAGTATCTACCTGCAGGCGTACTTGCCCGTCATTCGATTTTGGATTTGAGATTTGAGATTTTGGATTGACCCGACGGATAAATGCGGGGGCTTGAGGATTTTAGATTTGAGATTTGGGATGGATTCCACGGATAAATCACGTGGCGGGTACCACCTTTGAAATTCGCTTGTCAGAGGATGAGCGGTGCAGCGGAGATCCAAAAACTCGCCAATAACACCCGATCGAGCTACGGTAAAATCTAAAACTCATCTACATTATTATTAATCGCCATGTCAGCCGATCGCAAACTCTACGAAGGCAAAGCCAAAATCCTCTACTCCACCGAAGACAGCGAAATTTTGCTGACCCACTTCAAAGACGACGCCACAGCCTTTAACGCCCAGAAACGCGGCAGCATTGCCGGCAAAGGCGAAATCAACTGCGCCGTATCCGCCCACCTGTTTCGGATGCTAGAAGCCAAAGGCATTCCCACCCACTTCATCGACACGCCGGCCCCCAACGAAATGCGAGTCTGTCGCGTCCAAATTTTGCCCTTGGAAGTCGTAGTCAGAAACATTGCCGCCGGCAGTCTTTGCAAGCAAACCGGACTCGCCCTCGGCACAATTGTCAATCCGCCGCTGGTCGAGTTTTATTACAAAAACGACGATTTGGGAGACCCGCTGCTGACCCGCGACAGGCTGCTGCTAATGCAGCTAGCCACCCCCGAACAAGTAGACCAACTAGAAATCGCCGCCCGCGAAATTAACGAAATACTCAAAGAATTTTTCAGCCAGTGCGGCATCACCCTGGTAGACTTCAAACTAGAATTCGGTATCGACCAACATCAAAATCTGATCCTCGCCGACGAAATCAGTCCCGACACCTGCCGCCTCTGGGACAACGCAGAAGCAGACCCCGACGCCCGTGTTATGGACAAAGACCGATTCCGCCGCGACTTAGGATCGGTAGAAACCGCTTACCAGCAAGTTCTCCAACGCGTTCTCGCTCAGAAAGTCTAGAGGCCTTGGTAATGCGCTAGAATTGCACAGTTTGTTACCCTTCTGCTTTCGATGTCAGCAATCAGCGGTCAACAGTCATCAATTAGCGGTCAGCGCGAAATTCCACCGACTTAAATAACTAATGACTAATGACTAATGACTAATGACTAATGTGGTGTGTGGATTGCCCAAAAAAGTGAACAAAAATGCGTTTATCTGCTGTATTGGTGGCAGTTTTTACTGCCTCAGCAACATTCGGGTTATCAAATTCGGCAAGTGGCCAAACATCCTACTCTGAATCAGCAGAGGAAGCTTTGGCTGCCGCCGGGCCCGCCCCGTCGATCGAATTACCCGATCGCCCCCTTCCAGAATTAACCCCAAACCCTCCTCAAAACCGCAAAGCTGCTAAAACCAGCAAAGGGGAAGCCCTAAAAATAGCGGAGGCCCCTGCCAGAGGAGGGAACGACCGCGAACCCCCAAACCAAGTCACAGACCCGCCCTCCCCGGTTTCACCTCCGATCCTTGAACTCAAACCCGAGCTAGCATCCAACCCTTCCCCCGCCTCTAGCAGCCAAAACGCCCTGCCAGAGGCGCAACAGGAAAGCTCGCTCCCCCCATCGGAAGCGGCGGTAACGCCCGCCTGGATCGCAGCAGAGCTAGGGAAACCAGAGGAATCAGGGGCGATCGCTCAAAACGCCCAAGTTCCGACAATACCGGCCCCGACGAGACCGCCGGCTAACACCGTTCCTCCATTGCCCCCTGGCCGGGCACCGCAGCCGAGACAAACCCCTGCACCCGCCGGGGCGGCAGAACCGCAAGTGCTAGTAGCAGAAGTTACAGTCACCGGCGCGACGGAAGACTTGGAAACCGAAATTTACCGAGTCATCAGCACCCAACCGGGACGCACAACCAACCGCAGCCAACTGCAACAAGACATCAACGCCATTTTTGCCACGGGCTTTTTTAGAAACGTGCGGGCAGTACCGGAAGACACCCCGTTGGGCGTCCGGGTGACTTTTATTGTGCAGCCAAATCCGGTGCTGCAGGGAGTGACAATCACCGGTCAGCAAGTGCTGCCCCAAAGCGTAATTGACGAAAGCTTCCGCGATCAATACGGCAAAATTCTCAACCTCCGCCGCTTTGAAGAGGGAGTGAAAAAAATTAATGCGTGGTATCAAGAGAACGGCTATGTTTTAGGCCAAATCACTGATGCCCCGCAAGTAGCAGACGACGGCACTGTCACCCTGGTAGTGGCAGAAGGCCAGATCGAATCCGTTGATGTCCGCTTCCTGAACAAGGAGGGAGAGGCAACAGATGCCACGGGTCAGCCGATCGGAGGCAACACCCGTCAGTTTGTCATCACCCGCGAAGTAGAACTCAAGCCCGGAGACATCTTTAACCGCACCAAGGCGGAAAGGGATTTGAGACGGGTGTTTGGTTTGGGAATTTTTGAAGACGTGCGACTTGCTTTGGAACCGGGAACGACTGACCCCCGCAAGGCAAGAGTAATTGTCAACGTCATTGAGAAAAATACCGGTTCTCTGGCGGCTGGTGCGGGTTTGAGTTCCGCGACGGGTTTGTTCGGTACGCTGAGTTACCAGCAGCAAAACTTGAGAGGTAGGAACCAGAAATTGGGGGCTGAAATACAAATCGGGGAACGCCAAACGCTGTTTGACCTGAGTTTTACCGACCCCTGGATTGCAGGCGATCCTTACCGGACTTCTTATACGATTAATGCGTTTAGAAGACGATCGATCAGCGTGATTTTTGACGGTGGCGAACGGGAAGTCAGATTGCCCAACGACGATCGACCCCGCGTCGTCCGCACCGGTGCCGGCATCAATTTCACCCGTCCCCTGGATCGGAATCCTTTTGCCGATTCTGAGTGGACAGCTTCAGTCGGCTTGCAGTACCAGCGAGTCTCAATTACCGATCGCAAAGGCAGGCGCGAGTCCGAGGACGAACTCGGCAACCTGTTGAGTTTTAGCGATTCGGGTTCGGATGACTTGACAACTTTGCAAGCAGGTGCTGTGCGCGATCGACGCAACGACCCCCTCCGCCCCACTAGCGGTTCCCTGCTCAGATTTGGCATGGAACAATCGATTCCTGTAGGTTCCGGCAGCATCCTCTTAAACCGCCTGCGGGCCAGCTACAGCTTGTACCTACCAGTCAAGTACACTAACTTTACCCCCGGCCCTCAAACGCTGGCATTTAGTTTTAGGGGCGGCACCGTATTCGGAGATTTGCCTCCCTACGAAGCCTTTGCCTTGGGCGGCGCCAACTCGGTGCGCGGATACGACGAAGGCGACATGGGAGCCGGCCGCAGCTTCCTAGAAGCCAGCGTTGAGTACCGTTTCCCGATTATTTCGTTTATCGGCGGAGCGCTATTCTTGGATGCTGGCACTGACTTGGGCACGGGCAAAGATGTCCCAGGCGACCCGGCAGGTATCCGCGAAAAGCCCGGTAGCGGTTACGGTTACGGCATCGGCGTGCGGGTTCAATCTCCTTTAGGGCCGATCCGGATCGATTACGGTATCAACGACACTGGCGACAATCAAATTCACTTTGGAATTGGTGAGCGATTCTAAGTTGACAGTTGGCAGTTGGCAGTTGGCAGTTGACTGTTGACAGTTGGCAGTTGGCAGTTGACAGTTGACAGTTGACTACTAACTACTGACTACTAACTAATGACTACTGACTACTAACTAATGACTATTGAACGTACCTTAAAATCTGAATTTGAACTGTCGGGAATCGGTTTGCACAGCGGCGAACAAACTCGCGTCCGAGTTTGGCCTGCGGAGGTTGGGGAAGGTCGCTATTTTGTCAGAATTGACTTGCCTGGTGCTCCGATAATTCCTGCAAAAATTGAGGCGGTTTGCCAGACTGCACTTTCAACTGAACTCGCAGGTATCGATGCTCAAATTCGCACTGTAGAGCATCTATTAGCCGCTTTGGCGGGGATGGGAGCGGATAATGCTCGAATTGAGGTTGATGGGCCGGAAGTGCCGCTGCTGGACGGTTCGGCTCAGGTTTGGGTAGAGGCGATCGCCCATACCGGCTTAGTTCCTCAAGAATCTAAGCAATACCCCACTTCCTCCTTTGTCGTTAGTGAGCCAATTTGGGTGCGTCACGGGGATGCTTTTGCAGCAGCTTTACCCTCAGCCGAAACTCGATTTAGTTACGGAATTGATTTTGAGGAACAGGCGATCGGCAATCAATGGTACAGTTGGTCGCCAGAGGCAGAAAGTTTTGCGACGGCGATCGCCCCAGCCCGCACTTTTGGACTTGCTCGCCAAGTTGACCAATTGCGACAAGCTGGTTTGATCAAAGGTGGTACCCTAGAAAACGCCCTAGTTTGCGATCGATCCGGCTGGCTCAACCCGCCCTTGAGATTTGCCAACGAACCAGTGCGCCATAAAATCCTAGACTTAGTAGGCGACCTCAGTCTGCTCGGAACTTGGCCAAAAGCTCACTACTTGGCTTACAAAGCCAGTCACAACTTGCACGTCCAACTCGCCCAAGCCCTGAACTCCCAAGCTCTAGCTACCCTAGATAAAAGTTAGGAAAAAACAGGTGATCTTCTGTTAAGATTACATCTTCCTTTTGCCTTCTGCCTTCTGCAATACCACACTCAAAAGTCTTCAAGAAATGTCTACGCTGACTGAAGTTAACACCCTCAATACTGCTAATTCTGAATCCGTCCCCACCAAAAACGGTGAAGATTCTCCAGCGGTTAAATCTACTTTTACTCTCGAAGAAGTTCAGAAATTATTGCCTCATCGCTATCCTTTTGCGCTGGTTGACAAAATTGTTGATTACGTGCCGTCCGAGAAGGCTGTAGGAATTAAAAATGTGACTTTTAACGAACCGCATTTTCAAGGGCATTTCCCCGGACGGCCGATTATGCCTGGAGTATTAATTGTCGAAGCGATGGCTCAAGTTGGCGGTATTGTTCTGGCTCAGTTGCCCGACATCAAGCAAGGATTGTGGATGTTTACCGGAATTGATCAAGTCAAGTTCCGTCGTCAGGTTGTACCGGGCGATCAGTTGCTGATGACTGTAGAATTGCTGTGGGTAAAACGCCGCCGCTTCGCAAAAATGCAGGCTCTGGCTGAAGTAGACGGACAAAAAGTTTGTGAAGGAGAATTGACGTTTTCGATGGTAGATTAAGTTGGTGATTGGTGATTGGTGATTGGTGATTGGTGATTGGTTATGTGTTATTTGGGGATTTCTCTATATTCCTGATAACCACTGACAATTGACAATTGACAATTGACTACTGATACTAAATCCTGGTTTATTACTCCTTGATGATTCGGCGATTGCAATCGCTACTACACAAACGAAGTCCGCCGCGGACTAAGAAATAAACGGGGTATTTAAGCTTGATTTTGTATGAAAACTGAAAACTGAAAACTGAAAACTGACTAATAAAAAATGCTTACTTTGATTCACCCAACTGCTGTGATTCATCCCCGCGCTGAACTTCACCCGACTGTAGAAGTGGGAGCTTATGCTGTAATTGGGGAAAGAGTGAAAATAGGGCCGGAGACTAAGATTGGCGCTCATGCAATTATCGACGGGCTAACAGAAATAGGCGCTCGCAATCAAATTTTCCCCGGTGCGGCGATTGGTTTGGAACCTCAAGATTTGAAATATGAGGGTTCTCTAACTAGGGTGAAAATTGGCGACAACAATCTCATTCGGGAATACGTGACAATTAACCGCGCTACTGGAGCGGGGGAAAGCACGACTATTGGCAATCATAATCTATTGATGGCTTATGTTCATGTGGGACACAATTGCGCGATCGCCGATCGAGTAATTATCGCCAATGCTGTAGCCTTAGCCGGACACGTTAAAATCGAGTCTCAAGCCCGCTTGAGCGGTGTTTTGGGGGTTCATCAGTTTGTCCAAATCGGCCGTTTGTCTATGGTGGGCGGCTTGAGCAGGATCGATCGAGATGTGCCTCCTTATATGCTAGTCGAGGGAAATCCTTCGAGAGTGCGAGCAATCAACAAAATAGGCCTCGAACGCGCCGGTTTTACCCAAGAAGATTTGCTACTTTTGAAGAAAACTTTTCGTATTCTATACCGTTCTGGCTACACTCTCGATCGAGCTTTGGAACAGTTGGATTTGTTGCCAGAAAACCCCCACTTGCAGCACCTGCAGAGATTTGTGCAGCAGTCTATAACCAAAGGGCGGCGCGGTTTGATTCCTGGCAAAAAGTGAATGAGGTAGAATAAACCTATGAACTAAGCGACTGTTGCCCTATGAATGTATATACTTCAGTCAAATCTACATCCCCTGAAACAGAACAAGATGGCTGCATCAGGTTCTCAGATGTTAGTTGGGAGCAATTTGAAGCGATAGAAGCAGCTTTTAAAGATGTCAGAGGTGTGAAATTTTTCTATCTCGATAAAATACTGCAAATTATGACTGTCTCGCCCGAACACGAAATAATCAAGAAAACTCTCTGTATGCTGCTAGAGGCATATATGAGAGCAAATGGGATTAGATTTTACGGCAAGGGCGGCCCGACTCTGGGTAACAGAGAATTAGGCGGTAGAAAAGAGCCGGATGATTCCTATGATATAGGAACCCAAAAAATAGTCCCAGATATTGCTATTGAAGTGGTAATTACCAGTGGCGGGATAAATACTCTAGAATTCTACAAAAGATTGGGTGTTCGGGAAGTCTGGTTTTGGCAAAATAGTCAGTTATCTCTCTATTACTTAACAGGTGAAAATTATGAGCAGATTTCCCGGAGTACATTCCTTCCCGATCTGGACTTAGAATTACTGCTACGCTGTGCTAATATGCCCGATCAATATGATGCTGTTACCGAGTTATTAGCAAACATCTCACCTGTATAAATTCAAAATATGAAAATTTTTATCAGCACTGGTGAGGTTTCGGGCGATTTGCAAGGATCTTTGTTAGTTGCAGCCTTAAAACGTTACGCTGTCGCCGCTGGTTTGGAGTTAGAAATAACCGGATTGGGCGGCCCTCGGATGGCGGAAGCGGGTGCTACTATTTTAGGCGATACTTTGGGCATTGGTTCTATGGGCCTTATAGAATCAGTGCCGTACATTTGGCCCACAATCAAAGTTCAGCAAAAAGCTAAACAATATCTCAAAAACTTCCGCCCGGATGCTGTTGTATTGATTGATTATTTGACTCCTAATCTCGGTATTGGCAGCTATATCCGCCGCTGTTTGCCTGATTTGCCCGTGGTTTGGTACATCGCACCTCAAGAATGGGTTTGGTCGATTTCTCCTCGCAATACTGATCTGATTGTCAATATTTGCGACCAACTTTTGGCAATTTTCCCAGAGGAAGCTTGTTATTATCGAGAAAAAGGAGCCGAAGTGAGTTGGGTTGGTCATCCTTTGGTGGATAGAATGCAATCTGCGCCCAGCCGGGAAGTTGCCCGCAAAACTTTGGGAATTGGGCCGGAACAGGTGTCGATCGCCCTAATTCCCGCTTCCAGACACCAAGAACTGAAGTACCTGATGCCGGTTATATTTGAGGCAGCTCAAATTATTCAAGCTAAATTGCCGGAAGTTCATTTTTGGATTCCGCTTGCTAACAAAGCTTTTCGCAGCAAAATCGAACAGGCGATCGAGAATTACGGTTTGCGGGCTACTCTGTTAGAAAATCAAACTCTGGAAATCTTGGCTGCTGCCGATCTGGCGATCGCTAAATCTGGTACTGTTAATCTGGAGCTAGCTTTGCTCGACGTTCCGCAAGTTGTCGCCTACCGCGTCAGTCCGATTACGGCGATTATTGCTCGCCACGTGCTGAAATTTTCGATTCCTTTTATGTCTCCGCCCAATTTGGTGCAAATGAAGCCGATCGTCCCGGAGTTGCTGCAAGACGAGGCGACTGCGGAAAATATAGTGAATCACGCACTGGAATTGCTGCAAAATGCCGATCGACGCCAGCAAACTTTGGCAGGTTATCGGGAAATGCGGGAAAGTCTCGGAGATGTGGGTGTGTGCGATCGGGCCGCTGCGGAAATAATGAAAAATGTTAAATTAAATACAGCTTCTTAAAGCATTTTTTGTATTTAAAAGTTATGTATAAACCCGGTTATTTTGTGGCTGGCTCGTGGACAAACCTACGATTTATTACCAGAAACGCGGTTGATTTCCTTAATTTCTATTAAAGCAACTTTGTTATTGAAATGTTATGCCAAGCAATCGGAAAAAGCGACCGATCGCTGTTGATTTATTTGCAGGCGCGGGCGGCATGACCCTGGGCTTTGAACAAGCAGGTTTTGATGTACTTGCATCAGTCGAAATTGACCCTATTCACTGCGCCACACACGAGTTTAATTTCCCGCTGTGTTCTATTCTGTGCAAAGATGTCACACAGCTTACGGGTTCAGAAATTCGGAAAAAATCGGCGATCGGGCGGCGCGAGATAGACGTAGTAATCAGCGGTTCGCCCTGTCAAGGATTCTCCATGATGGGCAAGCGCGAGGTGGACGACCCACGAAATTCTCTCATTTTTCACTTTCAGCGCTTAGTTTTGGAGCTAAAACCCAAGTTTTTCGTAATGGAAAATGTGCCGGGAATTGCATCAGGAGAACATAAAGAACTCCTGAATGTTTTAATTAGCTCTTTTCTGAAACGTGGCTATAAAGTAGAAGAAAATTATCAAGTTCTTAATGCTGTTAACTATGGAGTGCCGCAAGCTCGCAAACGATTATTTCTGATTGGGTGTAAAAAAGATTATGAGCTGCCAAAATACCCTCAGCAAACTACGATACTGCCGAAAATTAAAATTCCTAAACGCTATAAAAAAATTAATTTGCCTGCTGTCCCGACAGTTTGGGATGCGATTGGAGATTTGCCGGAAGTGGAACAGTACAGCGAGTTGCTACACCGAGATTGGGTCAGGGCGGAGTACGGAAAGTGCAGCAGTTATGCGACTATAATGCGCGGAATTGATGCTTTGGATGATGATTATTCCTACGATCGCGAGTACGATCGACAAATCCTCTCTTGCAGTTTGCGAACTAAACATTCTCAGGAATGTATGGAAAGGTTTCATGCCGCCAAACACGGCGAAAAAGAGCCGATCAGCCGTTTTTACAAGCTTCACCCCGACGGAGTTTGCAACACTCTCAGGGCGGGAACCGACAGGGCGAGGGGGGCTTATACTTCGCCGAGACCGATTCACCCGATCACGCCTCGGTGCATTACAGTCAGAGAAGCTGCGCGACTGCATTCCTATCCTGACTGGTTTAGATTTCATGTCACAAAATGGCACGGTTTTCGCCAAGTCGGAAATTCTGTACCACCGCTATTGGCGAAAGCTGTAGCAGCGCAGATTATTAGCGCTTTGGGCGTGACAGCAATTAAGCCGAGTCTCAAACTAACCTGGGGAGATGATTCGTTGCTTAAACTCAATTGGTCGGAAGCAGAACAATATTATCTAAAAAGTTAAGAATTAGATTGACAGCGTATATGCAGGGCTACCCCCAATTAAGCGCGGGTTTAGCGTCCCCTGTATCAGTGATCACAGTTCGATGACTCGCACGAGATGTCCCCAGTAATTAAACAAACCGGGAATGTATTCCGGCACGCTGTGCAGATTTTGCAAGGTAAAAGTGGGAACTATTTCGACTACTGGCCTGCAATCCAAGGCGTAGCCTCCCATACATAAAATAGCCAAATAAACATCTGGATATCAGAGGAGATTTGAGATCGTGAAAGTCTGCCGGAAAACATTTTGATAAATTTCGCTGAGTTTTGCAACAATTACGAGTCTTTTGGACTTCTAGAGCTATTGTGTAAAAAGTGTATTTTCAGGAGACTCAAATACTATGGGTTGGTTTAAAAGACTGTTCGGACTCGAAAAGCCTGCACCCCAGGCTGAACCGATGGCACAAGTAGTACAGCAAGCAGCACAAGCGCAATCCATCGCTCCTGCTAAAGTCGGCCCAGACGGAAATTTTGACGAAAGCGGCCTCGCTAAGCGGGTGGCTTTAGCTTTTGACAGCGATTCAGAAGTTGCTGATATCGAGACTGTTTATGTGGCTCAGCTCAGCGGCACGGTTGTTCTCAAAGGTCAAGTTCCCAGTCAGGAAATTCTCGACAAGTTGGTGGCGATCGCCTCTGCTGAAGAAGGTGCCACAAACGTGCAAACCGATCAGGTGACAGTCGGCTAGTTATTCGGAACCGAAGTAGTTTCGCTCCGGGTGCTGCTCGAAGCAGTCAAAAACTCGATTAAACCCGCTGCGGCGGGTTTTTTCTTGCCGTCTCCCCCTCAAAATATTAATTTTTGTAAAAAAAAGCGATTTATCTAAAAAAACAGTATAATTGAATACAGAAACTAAAAATGTTTTAGCGAAGAAAACCAACGCTGACCTGATTGCCCTTTTTATCTCGATAAATATAAGGATCAAAAAATATGAAACTCACTTATCGCGGTTCAAACTACGAGTACGACATTCCGACAGTCGATATGATCGAAGGGGAAGTCGCGGGCAAATACCGGGGTCAAAACTGGAACTATCGGTATCCGAGACACATTCCCAACCCCAGAAAATACGGCGGCACAAACCATACCAAAAAGCGAGATGCTCAAGCTGGCGATCGTGATGTCGCAGCAGCTAGCGCCTCAGCGAGGGTGGATTATTACCCAACAGTTGTGGAAGTGGCGCAAGTACACCAGGCGAATCTTTGCAATATTCTCGATCGTAGAAAGGAAGCAGCCAAGGCCAAGGGCGATGAAACACTGCTGCGCTTGCTAGAAATTGAGTCGAGACAGATGGTGTGTTAGAGAAAAAGCTTCAGAAAACAAAGCGTTTGTAAAGAGGGGGGAAATCGAGTTAAGCTCAATTTCCCCCCTCTTCCCATAAAGCAATTTTTAGCTAAGTGAAGTACAAATAAACTGATATCATTTCCGGTCGATCGACCGCGATTTTTGTAGGGGCGGGTTCACCAACAATACCTGCCAATAATTGACAATCTCAAAAACCCGCCCGACCGCATTGGTCACAAGTTAAGCCTGTATGCCAGTTGTCAAGGGGATTTGAGAAGATGTGTCAAAGAAAAATTGGTTTTTG
>NZ_JAUBUC010000008.1:0-82451 GCF_036705285.1 Microcoleus sp. B4-C1
CTCAAAAAAGCCTTTGAAAAAAAGGAAAAAGAAGCCTGCGGTCTAACTGTACCCAGTTGACCGTCAGGTTAGTTCACGCAATTTATAGTTGGTAAAACTCGCCTCTACAGGTTTGGGGAAAATGCCAGCAGATATCAATTACTCCCACAATATTGCATCATTCTTAACAACAAGCTTTCCGGCCTATTCCACAAAGAGTAAATTTTCTTGTAGGGAGTAGGGTTGGGCACTCTTAGCCCGCCCTCATTTAAAAGTTTATGTAACAGTGATTCTAGTTTTTCAATTCAAATAATCTATTAGCAACATATTCCTTGGCGGAATGCCATACTAATTCAACTACGTTATAGTCCGGGCTATATTTGGGCAAAAACTCTATGATTAGATTCGGCATTTCTGACGCTATTTTCTGCAAAGTCTCTGCTTTTTTATGAAAACTAGCGTTGTCCAAAATTATCACAAACTTACAGCCTTTATCTTTAAAGTGTTCCGCTAAATTTCCTTGCAATATCCACTCGGATTTTAAATCTTCATAAAGAATTTTCAGCACTGCATAAAAATTAGCATAATTCCCAGAGGGAATAAAATATACCCATTTTTTTATCTTAATATCTTACTCCACCCATAACATTAATACGACTTTTTCGTCGCTCTCCTATGAATGTTACTTCGAGTTACTTTTATACACCAGTTCTTCCTTCTAATCACCCTTAAACTAAATCCACTCTCGTTCTAAAACCATACCTGCAAAAGGTTTGGATATTACTTTTCTATTTTTAGATACTCCGCTAATTTATCTTTAAATCAACCCCTTTATACGGTATTTTGCTTAGACTCTAAGCTATATTTAGCCGAAAGGGAAACATACTTTTTTGAGTTTAAAATCCTCCTAAATAGGGTACTACTCAGCTCTATTCCTGTCTGCTCTCCTAGATGTATTGCAAGTCTAGCTGTTGTCCATATTCCGAACTCATAACCATATTTCTCAGGCTCTATTTCAACTGTTTCTAAAAGTAAATCAATGTATTTTTATGTGGCTTTTCGGTAATTACCCTTCATCCTATTATCTTTAAAACTGTCTAAATTATCAGGATGACCATGAATGCGACCGTAGGCAACTTTTATGAGAGAACATCCAATTAGTTCAGCAGTCTGAGCTTGTGTATTTCCGTTGTTTAGTAATAAAAATATTAACGCTCTTTGTCGAATGTCTGGATGCTCATGGTCTTTTAATGCTTGTTGCAGAGTTTACTTTGTCTCGGAACTGAGAAAGTTTTTAGCAGGCATTCACTTTTTCTGAATATCATTATGTTATATTATACCAATATGCGTTTTAAATGCACAACAGCTTAGACACTTCTGTTGAGCTGTGATTGTGCCACCATTATAAACGCTGAAATCATCTGAGCTTAAGACCCCAGCAAATTCTGTACCCAGCATGGTTTCTAGTTCCACACGTCACAAAAGTATCCGCGGAATGGAATAAACAGAATCCCTCTCCACTAGCCGCCCATAGCCCTTCTTTAACCCCCATCAAACACTCTTAGCGTTTCATCTACATGAACATTTGATTGCACGCCCATTTCCACAGTGCATTTATAGCTGGCTTTACCGCTGCTGCTACTCGTTGATTGGTCTTTTGGAGTGTTCCTACTCCCACTTCTATCGTGTGATGGAGGAATCGAAGAAGTCTGACTGGTGGTTCGACTTTTTCCCGTAGCAATGGCTAGTTTTTCTTGCAATTCTTCAATTATTTTTTGCAGCCCCATTACCAGTTATACCAGTTCAGCTTGGCTCAACTGCTCGATTTGGATTTTTTCTTTCTGTCTGGTGGCTGCGGGCTTTTTCATTCGTTTATTTTACCAGCTTTTGATACTTAAGTCTTTTTTGACCTGAATCCTTACCTTCTATTGTCCTCACATTACTAAGCAACTGCAAGTTCATATTGCAGAACTAAAATTTCATCAGCTTTCAACATAGCCATAGCATATTCACTCCCTTGACTATCAGCAAACTCCACTAAATACTGACATTCCTTTCCCGTATCATACACTTCAACAATAGTTCCCACAAGTCCAACTGGTAAACTAGAAATAGATGCGTATTCTGGTTCCACTAGCGCTAATCGCGTATTGGCAATCGGCTTGAGAATCGCAACAGAATCCAAAACTCTAAAGTGCTTGATCATAGTTTAAGAAAAGCTGAAATCCAACAACGGTTAGAAGTAGTTGAAGTAATTTCCTAGAAGTACCTTCTCAAGGTTTTTAGGGGCAGGTTTAGTTAGGATATACGCGATCGCAGCGAGTTTACCCATTTCACGCACCCGCCCTCCCCACGCTAGGATTTACCCCTTACTTGGGCCTTAAGTTCGCGCTACTAAACTCAGAAGCCACAATCATCGACCCAATCCCCGCATCGGTAAATATTTCTTGCAGCAAAGCATGAGGAATTCGACCATCAATAATGTGAGCACCCTTCACACCCTGAGCCAAACTCCGCACACAACAGTTAACTTTCGGAATCATGCCCCCAGACACAACTCCCGACTCAACCAACTGTCTCGCTTCCTGAATATCTAACTTAGCAATCAGACTCTCTGGTTTGTGATAATCCTCTAAAATTCCCGCAGTATCTGTCATCAAAATCAACTTTTCTGCTCCCAAACCAGCGGCAATTTCCCCAGCTACCGTGTCAGCATTAATGTTGTAAGATTGACCGTTTTCATCGGCGGCCACGCTCGACACCACCGGAATATAGCCGCTGTTCACCAAAGATTCCAAAATCTGGATTTTCACGCCGCTGACTTCACCCACAAACCCAATTCCTTCCCGCCCATCTGGACGAGCTTGAATCAGGTTGGCATCCTTGCCGCACAATCCCACTGCTTTGCCGCCAGCTTGGTTGATTAACGAAACAATTTCCTTATTTACTTTACCCACCAAAACCATTTCTACAACTTCCATTGTCGCCGCATCAGTCACCCGCAAACCATCCTTAAATTGCGGCTCAATTCCTAATTTTTCGAGCCAAATATTAATTTCCGGGCCGCCGCCGTGAACCACAACCGGACGCATCCCCACGCAAGCTAGCAGCACAATATCCCGAACCACCTTGTCTTTGAGATTGCTATCTTTCATCGCCGCACCGCCATATTTGACCACTATGGTGCGACCGGCAAAGTGTTGAATGTAAGGCAGTGCTTCGGACAGCACCTCTACTCGATTAGTGTCCGAATTCCTAACAAAATCGCTTTGTTTGAGCATGGGTAAATTACAGAAGACTAAAAACTTAATTCTAAACTTTAATGGCTAAAGCACATATTAACAGCCACAAAAATCACTTTTTCTCTGAATTTTATCGACGCGCAGGCTCGATCGCCCTTATTGATCCCAATCTTCAAAAAATTCATAGGTTTTTTTAATAAAAGCATTAAAATTTATGTATTATAACTTATACATTTTTTGCTACAGTCAAGAAATGTATAACTCCCTAGATTTACTTAACGTTTTATGTTAACTGCTGTCGCCCAAGACTCGGAAAACCTTCAGTACAACCTACCATCAGAGGCTGACTCGTCCCCCCGGATGACGGTATTTTGCGATTTAGACGGGCCCATAGTCGATGTTTCCGATCGCTACTATGCCACCTATCAACAGGGATTGGCCGATACTCAAGCAGCTTATCTCGATCGGGGAATCAACCTCAACCTTCAAATCCTCAGCAAACAGCAATTTTGGCAAATGAAGCAAAACCGCGTGCCCGATGCTGAAATAGCCAAAAGTTCCGGCTTGTCGGGAGAAGAAATTAACGTTTTTTTAGGATGCGTCAGTCAAATTGTCAATCAGCCAGACTTGTTGCACTTAGATCGCATCCAGCCGGGAGTGCAATGGGCGATCGGACTTCTGCACTCCCGCGGCGTGCGACTGATTTTAGTCACCCTGCGGCCGAGAAATCAAGCCGTTCAACTGTTACAAAATTACGGTTTAGCCAGACTGTTTACCAGCATTCGCGGCACTCAGATGGCGGATGCGGCCTATCACAACTATACAGCCTTAAAAACTGAATTGTTGGCTGAAGTGGCAGAAGAATTTGAGTCATCGCTGGGTTCGGCTTGGATGATCGGAGATACAGAAGCAGACATCCTCGCAGGAAAAGCATTAGGAATACCTACAATTGCCGTTACCTGCGGAATTCGCAGCCGCTATCAACTGCAAAAGCACCAGCCTAATTTCATTCTCAGCGATTTGATTATTGCCGTTCATCACTTATTAGGTTCGGCTCAACAAGTAATAGTAGAATGACTACAGTTAACTGTTGACTGTTGACTGTTGACTGTTGACTGTTAACGGTTAACTGTTAACTGTTAACGAATGACTAATGACTGTTGACTGTTGACTGTTAACGAATGACTAATGACTGTTAACGAATGACTAATGACTAATGACTGATGACTAATGACTAATGACTAATGACTAATGACTAATGACTGATGACTAATGACTAATGACTAATGACTAAGATTTTTCTACATTCCTGGTCATTTCCCACAAGCGATTGAGCGGAAAATAAATCACCGGAGCCCAAAGACTGCTAAGAATAGCAGAACACAAAGCCACTCGCTGGTGATAGCTCCAAATTTCCAGTAAAGCCCGATCGCCCATAGAAAAAAATTGCAGCCCCATCACCGTTTCCGCTACCACCGCCATCCCAAACACAATTAACGCGATCGGAATCGGATCTCTCTCAACAATATCTACCGGAATCGACCAGGTTTTCTGCAAAACAACTGTTAAGACTCCTACAACAACTAGACTGACAGCATGGGTGGGATGAGGAGCCGTCATCGCATCTTGAAGGAACCCCAAAACCAAGCCCATGCTAGCGGCTCCCCAAACTGTACGTTTCCGCTTAATACTCCAAGCTACCAACCAAATTAACAGCCAGTTAGGCCCAATTCCCAACAATTCCATTCCCGGCATCCGAGTGGGCAATATCAGTATGCACAGCATCACAGATAGAAATGTAACTGCGAAGTTAAGAAATGGGCGCGATCGCGAAGACATCCGATATAAAGCTTTCATTGTTGCTGTGCTCCCTCAGATGGTGCAGAAGATTGACTCTGCGAATCCTTCGGTTCGGCTTGCTTAGAGTGGGGGTAAACCACCGCCCACTCCAGAGCATTCATCGGTGCAGAAAACTCAACCACAGCCTCTGGAGCCGGAGTTTTATTCATATCCACCGAAACCACTTTTCCCACCGGCAAACCAGGAGGGAACAACTGACTGTAAGAAGAAGTTGAAACCACATCCCCAGGCTTGACATTGGGAACATTCTCAAAAAACTCCATCACCGCCTGATTTCCGCCTTTCCCGCGCATAAAACCCATGTGACGACTGCGGGTAATTCCCACACCCAATTGACTCGTAGCGTCGCTGACTAACAGCACCAAGCTAGTATTAGGAGTAACGCTGACTACTCTGCCTACTAAACCGCCGGGACTCATCACAGTAAAATCTGTTTTAATGCCATCATTACTGCCGCGCCCCAAGGTTACTTGCTGCCACCAGTGGTCGGCGCTGCGACCAACAATAGGAGCTACAATCCCTTTAGGTTTCTTAGCAGAAACGTAACCTAAAAGCTCTTTTAGCTTTTGATTTTGAGTCTCTGCTTCTAATAGTTGGGCTTGCAATTCTTGAGTTCGCGCCGAGATGAGTTCCTCTTGTCCAGAGCCGTTGGCGTGAAACGGACGAGTCACCCAATTGTAAACTTCAAATACTGCCGCACCTTGTGTTTGTCGAACTCCCCAAGCGGCAGTTACAGCTAAACCTAAAAGAGCTATTTGCAGCCGCAGATCCCACCACTTTCGGAATGTATTTTTTAGCATAATTTCACTAATCTAAAATTGTTAAGTCAGGATTTTAGATTTGAGATTGCAGCCGTATTTCTAAATCCACAATCCCAAATTTGTTAACTACATATTACGCGACGACTGCCCGCTGAAAACCCGTTCCAACTGTTTGTTTTCCAATACTCTACCAGTTCCCAAAACCACGCAGCACAGCGGATCGGCGGCCACGTGAGTGACAATTCCTGTTTCGTGACTGATCAGAGTATCTAAACCTTTCATCAGCGCGCCACCACCAGCCAGCATAATTCCCCTGTCAATAATATCTGCTGCTAATTCCGGCGGGGTGCGTTCCAATGTACGCTTGACAGCTTCCACAATTACTGAAAGCGGTTCCGACATACTTTCGCGAATTTCTGGGCCTTTGATCGTAACAGTTCGCGGCAAACCCGACAGTAAGTGCAAGCCCCGCACTTCCATCATTACATCGTCATCCTCTGGAGTTGGATATGCAGAACCAACCTGAATCTTAATTTCTTCAGCAGTGCGTTCGCCGATGACCAAATTGTGAACTTTTTTCATGTATTGGACGATCGCCTCATTGAGTTCATCGCCGGCTACCCGCACAGACTCACTGATCACCGTACCTTGCAAACTCAAAACCGCAACTTCCGTAGTACCTCCGCCTATATCTATAATCATATTGCCAGTCGCCTCAGCAACAGGCAGTCCAGCCCCGATCGCCGCCGCGATGGGTTCATCAATTAACCGTACTTCTCTAGCACCGGCCTGAGTCGCCGCCTCAATGACAGCACGCCTCTCGACTCCGGTGACACCGCTGGGGATGCCAATAATGATCCGTGGCGAAACTAAGCTTCGGCCTTCGTGAACCCTGCGGATAAAAGTCTTGAGCATTAGTTCGGCCGTATCGAAGTCTGCAATTACCCCGTCGCGAAGCGGGCGCAGTGCTATGACATTCCCTGGCGTGCGGCCGAGCATTTTTTTAGCTTCTTCTCCAACAGCCAGCGGTATTTTTAACTCTTGGTCGATCGCCACTACAGAAGGTTCCTGCAGAACAATACCTTTGCCCGATACATAAACGAGCGTGTTAGCAGTACCGAGGTCGATACCCATATCTCTAGATAACGAAAATCGATTGAGAAGACCCACTGATTCGTACCCCCCCCAAAAACTAAAATACTATTGTGTGCAATAATGTTGTTACAAAAGTGTAACCGAGGTGGATTCTATTACGTTTTTCATCCTGAGTCTAGTCAGAAATGTACATTGTCGAGCTCAGGTTGAGCGCAGACTCGCCAATCATCCACCATCAATATGTTCTCCTAACTGGGTGTACAATCAGGATGAAGCCTCACAAGCGCTGTTCCAAGTTCAGTTTGGAGGCTAAGGCGCGTGTGGACTGTTTAACTACATCACCGATCGACCACATTCCCAAAAAAGTTTATGAGTCTTAATGTTGTGACTTTAGTAGGCCGCGTCGGCGGCGACCCGGACGTGAAGTATTTTGAGTCGGGTACAGTTAAGTGCAGATTGACGCTGGCAGTCAACCGCACATCCAAGAGCAGCGATCAGCCAGACTGGTTCAATTTGGAACTGTGGGGCAAGGATGCACAAATAGCTGCTGACTATATTCGCAAGGGTCGGTTGATTGGTGTCAAGGGTTCGTTGAAGTTCGACCGCTGGCAAGATCGCAACACTGGGGCAAACCGATCGTCCCCTGTCATTAAAGTAGACCGATTTGAGCTATTGGATTCAAAACGGGATGCAGAATCGAATAGATCGCAACACAACAGCGAATTCTAGCGTTTGGGGAATTAGGGAATTAATATTTGTGAATTGGGTGGGTGCTCGTGACTTCAGAAAAGTTAGAAATTGTTCAAACTGAGTACCAAGCTGGGCAAGTAGCTTTTGAGAGTGGCCGGTATGCTCAAGCTGTGCAGAGTTTAGAAACAGCTACCGGTTTAGTCGATCGAAATTCCCGGTTGGGCGGTGAGGTGCAGATGTGGCTAGTGACAGCCTACGAAGCCTCTGGCAACACAGAAAGGGCGATCGAGCTTTGCCGCAAGCTCACCCGCCATCCCCGCCAAGAAACCCGCCAACAAGCAAAGCGCTTGCTGTTCATTCTCGAAGCTCCCAAACTCACTATCCCTCCTGAATGGATGGTGAAAATCCCTGATTTGGCAGCTTTAGATGAAAATCAATCAATCAGTTTTCAAGCTAATCCGAACGCTGATATCAAGTACGCTAAACCCAAGCCAGTCGTACCAGAGCCTGTAGATTTGAGTCAGGTTAATACGAAAGATAATAGGTTTATCTGGGTGGCGTTAATTGCGATCGGGCTAATTTTAGGCGGCTTATTTCTTAGTTATTAATCATTTGTTTAATTTCATATGCGGTCGATTACCCAATATGGTAGGGGCGGGTTCACCAACAATACTCGCCAATAATTGACAATCTCAAAAACCCGCCCTGGTCGCTATATTATAGTCAATCGATCCGACATGATATCAAACCATTGTTTGCATAAGCCCTGAGAGAAGTTAAGCAATGCCTTTTAGCAATTATAAAAGTATCAGCGCGGTCGCCAAAGAATTCCAAATTAATTATCGGCGGGAAAATTTCATTATCGAAACAGAATTTGCAGTCAGCGACGTTTTTCGGAATGAATTAGAATTGATTTTCAATGAGGGAGTATTTGACAACTCGGAAATCGCCATTTGTGAAAATATCATTTACCCTGTATTAAAAGAAGTTTGGAAAAATTATCGCAGTAATTTTCTCCTCTGGAGTCACCAAACCTTAGTCTATAATGAGAATCTGTCAGGAATTCCAGATTATATATTGGCGAAGCGCTCCCCCCTCGGCACAGTAGTTTTTGACAAGCCCTATTTCATATTAGTTGAAGCCAAGAAAGAGAGCGCATTTGATGAAGGATGGGGGCAGTGTTTGGCAGAAATGATCGCCGTGCAGCGACTTAACAATGAACCGGAACAAACTATCTTTGGTATTGTTTCTAATGGGGCAATGTGGCAGTTTGGCAAGCTCAAATTAGAAATCTTTACTCACAATAAAATTTTCTATACAATTCAGGACTTAGAGCGACTGTTTGCAGCCGTTAACTATGTTTTTAAACAGTGTGAATTACAATTATAGAGGAAGGCTCTTCAGTTTTGGGCGCGGGTGTCGAGAAACCGGGTTTTTATGGAAATACTTCGCTGTAGCCGGCAGATTCACGAAAAAACCCGGTTTCTAAGTTTAATTATTTACAGCAATCTTTGGAGATTTTACAGCAATTGCGATCGCCCGACGCGGAGACAGTGAGAGAAATTATTGCTATGGTTCAGCAGATGGCTGGGGATTGATGGATGCACTTCGACTAAAGAAACCGGGTTTTTCGCAGCTTTTCGATGGTGTATCGATATTCTGGGAAAAAACCCGGTTTCTGGCCACACCCTAAATCGCTAAAATAAAAAAAAGACCAAACCAGAAAGGCTATTATTGTGAGCGATTCAACCATAGAGCAGATTTTGAAATTGGCCTCTCAGCGCGCCGATGCCGCTGAAGTATACTACCTGTCGAGTCAAGACACCCCCATCGAATTTGAAAACAATCGCCTCAAATCCCTGCAAACCAAAGCACTGCAAGGCGTCGCACTCCGGCTGATTTACAACGGCAAAATCGGTTTTGCCAGTTCCACAGACTTAACGCGGATAGACGATTTAGTAGATGCAGCCATTCAAACAGCCGAAATCGGCGACCCCGCAGAATTTGAACTCGCTTCCAACTTCCACCTCAAAGGCCCGGAAACCACCTACACTCCGCCCACAACTCAAGAATTAGTCGAAAACGGCAAAAACCTGATCGAGCAAGTTCACGCCTACAATCCCGATATTATGGTAGATGTCGGCTTCCACGTCCGCAGCGGGCGCGTCAAAATTGCCACGACGCGAGACGTGTATGCCGAAAGAAGCAGCCAAATAGTCAGCGGGACTATTGCTGGCAATTTGGTAAAGGGAGAAGACTTTATGCAAGCATACAGTTACGATGTCGCGCGCGATCGTCCCCTGGACACCAACAGCATCCTCCAATCACTCCTCGAAAAATACCGCCTCGCCGAACATTCAGCCACCATCGCCAGCGGTTCCTACCCAGTATTATTTACCCCCAATGCCGCCGCTAGCACCCTCGGCGGCTTGTTTGATACCATCCTTTCAGGTCAAGCAGTAGTTCAAAAAGCCTCTCCCCTAGCCGACAAAATCGGCGAAGCCTTATTTGACGAACGCTTTACCTTTTTTGAAGACCCCACTTTAGGCCCTTCTGCTTGTCCCTTTGACGACGAAGGTACACCCACCACCCGCAAAGTCTTGATAGACAAAGGTACTGTCACCGGATTTTATTGGGATCGCAGGTGGGCTGCTCGCGCCGGTGTACAATCAACCGGCAACGGTTTTCGTGGCGGATTGTCTCGCCCAGGCCCTGATTTGACTAACTTTTGCATTTCCCCAGGAAATACCGCCACTCAAGACTTGATTGCTAGCATGGACGAAGGTCTAATAGTAGAGCAGGTTTTAGGTGCCGGTCAGTCCAATCAGTTAGCCGGCGAATTTTCGGTCAATTTGGACTTAGGCTATAAAGTAGAAAAAGGCAAAATTGTGGGTCGCGTCAAGAATACAATGGTGGCAGGCAGCATTTTTGAAGCGTTTAAAAATTTGGCAGATTTGAGTAGCGAAGCCGAATGGGTAGGCGGTGCGGCATATTTGCCGAGTATGCTGTTTCAACAGTTGGGTGTAGCTTCGAGGCAATAAGTTCAGTGCGGTTTTACTCGTTACCAGGCTCTGCCTGGTAATACAGATGATGAGGCTCTGCCTCGAATTTGGATGAAAGCTTGCGAGGCAAAGCCTCTGGACATGGGTTCCCAGGCAGAGCCTAGGAACCAGTTAACGTGCGAAACAAACATAGAAACAGTGTCGGCAATTCAACGCTTTGCTAATTCATGCAAATAGGTAAAAATAGGGAAAAATATATAATGAAAGAGCAAAATGTCAAGGATGGAACTGGGAAGAAGAAAAAGCACTTTTTCTTTCTTTTACCTTTGGTTTTTTGCCTTTTAACTCTAGTGACTGGATGCGTTCAGTACGATGTCGGGGTCAACTTTGAGAGTCAAACTCGCGGCGAAATCGTGCAGCACATTAAACTAGGGGAAAGGTTGACGAGCTTCAGCAGCGAAACTGTTGCAGAATGGTTGAAAAGCGTAGAACGCCGGGTGAGGTTGCTGGACGGAAAAACTAAACGGGTTTCCCCCACAGAAGTTCTAGTGACGATTCCTTTCAATAATGGAGCCGAGTTGCAAGACAAGTTCAACCAATTTTACAATCCGATCGCACCAACGACAAAATCTCTGGTTTCAAGTCGGCTAGAAACCGATTTGCCGAAGTTTGAATCTCACCTGAATGTCAAGCAGAATAATTTGTTATTGGTGCTGAGAAATCGGTTGAGTTTGGAATTGGATTTGCGCTCTCTTTCACTGCTTTCTTCTAATGGCAGTCTGCTGCTGAGTCCGGGGGGACTTTTGGAGCTAGACTTTAGCTTGAACACACCTTGGGGCGCCGAAAGTATTGAAACAGTCGCTGGTGCGCTGGTTCCCGAAAGCTATCAGCAAGGAAAACAGTTAGTTTGGAAGCTCAAACCCGGAGAAGTTAACTATTTGGAGGCGATATTCTGGATTCCCAGTCCCGTAGGAATTGGGGCGCTGATTATTGCCTTATTTGTGGCGGCGGGCATTGCTTTGAAATATCAAATATTGCCAGGGCTGGGAATCGGCAAGAAACCGCAAAACATCGGTCAAACCTAAAGAGGATATGTCCTAGAGGGGCGGCTTAACCAATCTCTTCAATCAACTCTCAGAGCTGCCATCAACCCGCCCCTCCCCGGATATTATGGTTAATTGACCCGATTAGATTTTATAAAAACACTGAGAATATATGCCTAAAAACAGTTGACAAATGGTAAATAATTTGCTTAACCTGAATTGAGAATTAGGAACAGAGAAAATGCGATCGCTAAATTTCTTCTTCATCTTTCTGATTTGCTTGGCTCTAGTATTATTCAGCATCGAAAATACAGAGACAGTCGCGATTCAAGTTATCAAAGGCGTCCAAGTTAAAGCTCCGCTGTGCGTAGAACTAATTGTAGCGACCGGATTAGGGGCAACACTAGCGTGGCTGTTCAGTCTGTGGTCGAGAATGCAGCGAACCCTCGCCTCGCGCCAACAACTCCGCCAAGTTCGCGAAAAAGAGCAGCGGATTCAGGAATTAGAACAAAATCTTGAACGCTATAAAGCCGAAGTAGAAGGCAAACAACCTTTGTTAGAAAGTGCAGAACCGATAAGTTTAGAAATAGCAGCCATTGAAGGCACAACTGCTGAAATAACCGCCAATTAACTTGATATGCTCTCTCGTTTTCCCAGAGGCAAAATCTAAAATCTAAAATCTAGAATCTAAAATCTAAAATCTAAAATCGAATGGCCGCTTCCCGAGACCAAGATGGCTTAGAAACGATTTCCGAGGGGATCGCAATTTTAATTGACCTAGCCGAACGGGGAGAAATTGATCCTTGGGACGTTAAGGTAATTGAAGTGTTCGATCGATGTCTGAGCAAGCTTACGAACGCCTGCGATGCAGATCAGAGTAAGGATTTCTCCGATTTGTCCCACTCCGGCCAAGCGTTTTTGTACGCTTCAATGCTGGTGTTGCTCAAAGCAGAAAGTATCGTCCTCTCAGAACCCCCCGAGAATCCCGACTCGGCCGACGAGCCGGCAGTAGAAGACGCAGAGCACTCAGGCGGGCGACACTTGCCCCAGCATTTAGAGCGACAATTGCGCCGTCGCGGTGTAGCTCAACTACCGCAAAAACGACCGGTGACTCTCCCAGAACTGATTGAGCAGTTGCAGCTAATGAAAGCAGCAATGGAGCAGACAGTTACCCCCCGGCGCCGCCCTACCTCAAAAATGCGATCGCAAGCGGCCCAGGCTATCTTTGAGCTAGCTCACCAAGAAAATCTCGTAGAAACTGCTAGTGAACTCGAACGGTTTCTGGCTCAGCGGGGCGCGGAAATTGACGAGGGTTGGCTGGACTTGGACAACTTGCTAGAGCTCTGGCATCATAAGGATTTGCACTCCTCTGTCAACCCAGAACACCCGGTATCGACTGGGGAAGTTCACTTGCCAAATCATGACCGCGTAGGTATTTTTTGGGCGTTGTTGCTACTATCGGCTCAGTCTAAAGTAGAGTTGCTTCAAGAGGAGTTTTATCAAGACCTCAAAATCCGCGCGCTTTGAGCTTAGAGGGTATTAGGTTCTCGGGCGAAACTAATAACTATGCCACTGCGTCGGTTAAAATTCCAGGGAGAATCTCGCTCTATGGCATTCTGTTGCTGAGTCCCGAATGCGGAGAGTGGCAGTGCGAAGTTCTTGGTGATTCCCTATTCCTGGTTTCTTAAATCTAGGTAAATTGGGGATGAATGATTGATAGCCTGGTACGATGTCGCCTATAAACTGGTCAGGATTTTGCTGTGCTCGATCGATTCGACGATCGCAACCGCTAGCATCTAATTGTTCAGTTGATATCAGTTAACAGAGGGTTGAGGAAGTTAAGAGTCAGGAACTCAGGGCTAAAGCCACTGAGCTTGTAAGAAATTGCAAGCTGTTCTGACCAGACCCCTCGAAAGAGGAGACGTTATTTAGGTCACGACACCGGAGAATGCGACGCTAGTTTTCCGCTCTGTCATCTGCAATTAAACAGTTTTAAAGTCACTGAAACAGTGTTGCAGGTCTAACAAGCTTTTATAACCAGGTCGAAGCGAACATTACCCCGAAAGGGAGGCTCCATAAGAGCAAACATTATGCGTACAGAGTTGCAAGGTTTGAGGCGCTAACTGTCCTGCCGAAAGTGCATTACAAAAGTACACTCCTGTCGAGCAACTCCAAGGCGGTAATGGATACAGAAAGATTAAAGGCGGTTGAAACCGCCCGTGTCGTTTCCCTCTCAGGTCTTTCATACCCTGAGTTTCCCACTTACCGAGTTTTTCTTATGAAAGCGATGATTCTGGCGGCCGGTAAAGGCACTCGCGTCCGTCCTATTACTCAGACAATACCCAAACCGATGATTCCCATCCTGCAAAAGCCAGTGATGGAGTTTTTGGTTGAATTGCTCCGCCAGCACGGATTTGACCAGATTATGGTCAATGTTTCCCACCTGGCAGACGTGATTGAAAACTACTTTCGCGACGGTCAAAAGTTTGGGGTACAAATTGCCTATTCTTTTGAAGGGCGAATTGAGGAGGGAGAACTGATTGGAGAGGCTCTCGGTTCTGCTGGTGGCATGAAACGAATTCAGGATTTCTCGCCGTTTTTTGACGATACTTTTGTGGTGCTGTGCGGCGACGCTTTGATTGACTTGGACTTGACTGCTGCTGTGAAGTGGCACCGGGAAAAAGGGGCGATCGCTACTATTGTTATGAAATCGGTTCCCCGCGAGGAAGTTCCCAGTTACGGAGTGGTGGTAACAGACGAGTCTGGCAAAATTAAAGATTTCCAAGAAAAACCTTCTGTAGAGGAAGCTCTGAGTACCGACATTAACACTGGTATTTATATTTTTGAACCGGAAATATTCAAATACATCCCTTCGGGCCAGGAATACGATATCGGTTCGCAGTTATTTCCCAAGCTAGTAGCAGAAGGCGCGCCTTTTTACGGAATTAGCATGGACTTTGAGTGGGTGGATATCGGCAAAGTTCCTGACTATTGGCGGGCAATTCAGAGCGTGCTGCTGGGACAAGTTAAAAATGTTTCGATTCCGGGAATTGAAGTGCGCCCCGGCATTTACGCTGGTTTGAATGTAGCTGTTAACTGGGATAAAGTTGATATTACTGGGCCTGTTTACATTGGCGGGATGACGATCATTGAGGATGGAGCAAAAATTGTCGGCCCGACAATGATTGGCCCAAATTGCTGGCTTTGCAGTGGCGCCACTGTGGAAAACAGCGTGATTTTTGAGTATTCCCGTTTGGGCCCGGAGGTGCGGTTGGTTGACAAACTGGTGTTCGGGCGCTACTGCGTTGATAAAACCGGGGCTGCGATCGATTTGCAAGCGGCGGCTCTCGATTGGCTGATTACTGACGCTCGCCAAGTTTTACCCACTCAACACGGAGAAGAGCGGCGCGCGATATCTGAAATTCTCGGTAATGGTGGATAATTGCTAATTGCTAATTGCTAATTGGTAATTACTCAAGGTAAGGTGCGCCTAGCGCACCCTACTTTTACATTTACGATCTCAGCTTTCAATTCTGGTTATGTGCTTAGGTTGCACCTCACCTCTTCCACCATTCTCAAGAACAGGCAAGATGCCTGTTCCACAAAGAGTAGATTTTCTTGTGGAACAGGCATCTTGCCTGTTCATAAAAGGCTTATTGACAGTGGTGCAACATCTCAGTTGCACCCTACATTTTAAGACTGAAGATAAGTATATTGGCTGAGACTCCGCTCATAATTTTGCAGCAAAAGTTGGGCCTCGGAAAGAGTAATTTTATTTTGCTGCAAAGCTTCTTCTGTCTGACGGCGGATGCTTTCAACCAAATTTTCTGAATCGTACTGTACGTAGCTGAGGACTTCTTTCATAGTGTCTCCTTTCACAACGTGTTCGATATGATAGCCAGAAGGTGTTAGCTGAATGTGAACTGCATTTGCATCGCCGAATAAGTTGTGAAGGTTGCCCATAATTTCTTGATAAGCACCTCCCAAAAAGAGCGCCAAATAGTAAGGTTCTCCAGGTTTGAGAGTATGCAGTTCCAAAACCGACTTCACATCTCGCAAATCGATGAATTGGTCGATTTTGCCGTCGCTGTCGCAGGTAAGATCGGCTAAAATACCGCGTTGAGTTGGTTCTTCGTCGAGTCGGTTAATTGGCATAATTGGGAACAACTGGTTAATTGCCCAACTGTCCGGTACTGACTGGAAAACAGATAAGTTGATGTAATAAATGGACGCCATCACCTTTTCTAAGTCTTCCAAATCGTCAGATACGTATTCATTTTGCCGTGCGATCGCCTGTATTTTATCGCAGCAAGCCCAGTACAACTGTTCGGTTTTTGCCCGTTCCGCAATTCCCAAATAGCCTAAGTTAAATAAACTGACTGCTTCTTCCTTGAATTGGATAGCATCGTGATAAACTTCTTGGTAATTTTCGGGACTGATAGATTGGTAAATTTCGTAGAGATTGCGCGGAATTTGGTGCGCGTTTTCATCTACTGGTTCTGGTACTTCTCTGGGGACATCGCTAGTACCGAGTACGTCAAAAACTAACACTGATTGGTGAGAAGCGATCGCCCGCCCGCTTTCGCTAATGATAATGGGAACCGGGATTTTCCGCTCGTCGCAGGCATCTTTCACTCCCGCTACTACGTCGTTAGCGTAGTTTTGCATATTGTAGTTTTTGGAAGCGTGGAAGTTTGTTTTAGACCCGTCGTAGTCAACGCCGAGGCCACCGCCTACGTCCAAGTAGTTCATATTAGCTCCCAATTTAGCTAATTCTACATAAATGTGGCTGGCTTCTCGAATGGCGTCTTTGATGACACTAATTGAGGAAATTTGAGAGCCGATGTGGAAGTGCAGTAACTGCAAACAATCGAGCATTCCAGCTTTTTCTAGTTCGCCGACTGCACGGATAATTTCAGGAATTGTCAAGCCAAATTTTGCCCGATCGCCCGTGGAACCTCCCCAACGGCCAACCCCTTTAGTAGTGAGTTTTGCTCGCACTCCCAAAATCGGTTTAATTCCTAATGCTTTGCTCGCGGCGATTGCGAGTTCTACTTCCTCTATTTGCTCCAGCACAATTACGGAAGTTTGCCCTAGCCGCTGCGCCAAAATAGCAGTTTCGATGTATTCGCGGTCTTTGTAACCGTTACAAATTAACAAAGCGCCTGGGTTTTTTAAGGTGGCCAAAGCTATCATTAATTCCGGTTTCGAGCCGGCTTCGAGCCCGAAGTGATGGGGTTGACCGAAACGCACCAAATCTTCAATTAATTGTCGGTGCTGGTTGCATTTAACTGGAAAGACACCGCGATAAACATTTTTGTAATTGTACCGAGCGATCGCTCTGGCAAAACAAGAATTTAAGCGCTCGATCCGGTCTTCCAAAATATCAGAAAAGCGAATCAGCAGGGGCAAAGCCAAATTTCGCTGTTTCAGGGATTCTACCAGTTCGCACAAGTCGAGGGAACCGCCGCGATCGCCCTTGGGAGAAACTGTAACATGACCGGCTGCATTGATCGAAAAATACGGTTCGCCCCAACCTTGAATTCGGTAGAGTTTCTCACTATCTTCTATTGTCCAAGATGCTTGTGGCAGTTGAGCCGCCGTTACCAAAGCAGTGTCTGGTGCCACCGAACTCGTGACTGTTGGCGAGTGAGTCGATAGCGGATCGAGATCGGAGAAAGCAGCGGTAGCTGGGGAACTCATCTTATCAGAAACCTCTTTGAGGAGTGGTCAAATAGATAGTTTATCGCACATATCGGGTTTCCTGATGTAGTTGAAAAATCACTTTGGGTACACGGGCTGGCGATTTTAGATTTTAGATTTTAGATTTTAGATTTTAGATTTTAGATTTTAGAATTGACTCTATAGATAGATGAAAAGCGGGGATTGAACTACAATCTCAACCGTATTTGCTTTGCGGGACTTATTTCTTCAAGCAAGTGTCCGTATGCAGGTGAACTCGGAAACCCGGTTTCCGAGTTCACCTGCGCCAAGAGAGTTGTCGGACGATCGATCGCCCGACACACACTAACCAAAAATCACCTCCGGCGGCGCCATGTCAGCCCCCATCCTCAATCCCCCGTTATTAGACTTCTTCAAGCCCGGTTGAGGTGCTTTTTCTGGGGTTTTCTGAGCCGGTGCAACTGAGGCGGGCGGTGTCACCTGCGGTTGAGGTACTGCCTGTGCTCCTGGCACCACGGGTTGCTGCGACAGCCAACCCAAACCCCCTACAGCCCCAGCCATCAAAGCGGTGTAGCCGATGTACAAATGCACCGGACGCATTTGAAAGCCTTCGCCTGAGTCGGAATCGGAAACAGACACATACATACTGGGAATTGGAGTCGGAGCGGGTTTGGGCAAAGCATTCGCCATAGCGCTACCGTCTAGTCCCAAGGCGTCGCCAAGTCTGCGGATAAAACCTCTAACGTAAATGTCTTGGGGCAGTTTGTCGATTTCCCCATTTTCGATCGATTCGATGTGGTGCAGCGGCACGAGAGTTTGACTGTGGAGTTGGAGCAGGGATAGGGAGCGAATTTGCCGTCCCTTACGCAATTCTTTACCCAACTCCCGCAGGCACTCTTCTCGCTGTTGAACGGCTAAAGCTGCTTCTTCTTCCTTGGTGAGTTTTTTCGGCTTTTTGGGAAAACCGAACCCTGGGAAGAATTTTCCGGGGACGGTGACAGTTGCAGGTAGAGCCGACTCGACTTGAATTTCGTCTTGGGGCGCTTGTTTGCTGTCTTCAGAAGTGTTAGTTTCTCGATCGGAATTTTCTTCTGTGTCGGACTCGGTTTGGGGGGGCGCTTCCACAGTAGCGCTGCGCCAATAGAAGACAGGAGCAGTTACTGGTGGCTCCAATTCTTGAATTTCTGTCACCGTCTCAATAGCGGGACTTACAGCAGTAACACTCTCTTGGGCTACTTGCGCTTCAATTTTGTTCTGTTTGGGAAATCGATCGAATGCGAGCTTGACGGCTTCTCTGCTAACTGCTCTAATTAAAATTTCGGCAGCGGAGGCTGCTTCGCCCAACATTGTTTGCAGGCTAGCTAGAGCGTGGCTATAGGTGTCGCTACAGAGGAGTTCAGCTTCTATTTGACCTAGAACAGAACGAAAACTTTCTTGAGAAATTTCAATAGTTGGGTGATCTGTCACCCCAAAATAAGCCTCGGGTTTCAGTGCCATGATATTCATGTTGTCTTGGTAGAAGGTATCTGAGTACGTTCTTCGACAGGTTGGCAGTGATTCCGGATGTCGGTTGGGGGAGAGTGGGAGAGTGGGGCATCGGGCATCGGGCATCGGGCATTGGGCATCGGGCATCGGTTGCCCCTCCCCAATAACTATTGTTTGTGGATGCGATCGAGCAACCAAAGAGCCCCGAAAATCCCGACAAAATGGGCAACAGTGGCGTGAGTATTGGCGAGTACCACAAATATATCTAGAGGCTGAATAAATCGACCCACATCAACGGCGGCACCGAACAAGGCTTGCGGCTGAGCTAGAGATTTCGCTAAAAGCGTGCCGCTGATGGCTTCTGCGCCGATCAGCGTCAGGATCATTCCTGACAAGTTACTCATCAGTGCCAGCCGCACCTCTTTGATGGTGTCTGCTTTTTTGGGGCGGACTGCGTTACCGGGCGATCGCAGTTGTCTCGACAAACGGGTGAAGCGGAAAGAGCGATATATGCTGTAAGCGAGTACGGCTAGCCCGCAAATGGCAAAAAATACGCCCCCGCCGGTGCCTGCACTGGTTGAACCCGCACCGGCGGTAGCCCTGGGGAGGGCGAAGGGGATGGCAAAGAGCAAAATGATCGCCGCTACCACCCCTAGCACTAACTGTACCCAGAAGCAAACCCAGCCTGTTGTACGAAGGGCAAAGGCTACTCGCTGTACGGCGACAGGAAGCTTATCGTTATCTAACTGATTAGTCATATTTTGAGCGGGTATAATTAATTGGCATTAGTTGGCAGCAGTTTTTTCTCTTCGGGGACGGTTGACGGCGGTTAACCCTCTTTATAATAGAAGTAGCAATGTTTAAGATTTGTAACTAACATTGGATTTCACATTTGAATAGCGTCGATCGCCAGGTACCCAAAGCAATGACACAACTCCAACCCACCGTCACTCCCAAACTGGAACAGCCAAAGTTTGGCTTCAACAGCTACGCGGAACGCCTTAACGGTCGAGCTGCGATGATCGGTTTTTCTCTAACTTTAATTATCGAGTATGTCACAGGCCAGGGCTTGCTGTCCTGGTTAGGTCTCAACTAATTTTAGCAACGGCGCGGTCAGCCTCACACTTTGTCTTGACTCGAACGGCAGCGGGTGTGACTTCTGCTGACCGCGACAAATTCGGGAATTGATTAAAATATTAATTAGAAACAAGCCCAGCGACTTCTCTGTCGAGAGAGTTCTGTTCCCGAATGCAATAGCTGGCTTTTGGAGGTATATATGGGGTGGAATTTTGATTTGACAAGCTTGGCAATTTTGCCTCGCTCCCGTACAATTCCCCACAGGCGAGAAGATTAATTTAGGTGAAGCTAGTCTTTGAGCTAGAAATCCCGATCGTTCCGCCAACTCTAAGTTTTAGAGCTTGTAAATAAATATAGAACAGAGTAAAACCAAATGAATGCTTCATGGACGCGACTTTTGAGGTCAGCTTACCGTAAAGAGCCAATTACCAGCTTTGTTGTGACAGTGGGCGTTGTCGATGCAGCCATCGGCAGCATGGGTGCGAGTGGCTCTTTATTGGCTTTTGGGCTTGGCACCGCTGGGGTGGCGATGGCTCTCCGCTGGTGGCAATTTTACCGCTCTGCAGCCGAACAACCCGCGCCGGCTCCCGAATACTATCTTCCTCCTCAGTCTTCTAGACCTCAGTTGCCCGTGCTTAATGTGTCTAAAAAAAATCCTCCTTATTAAGATTACTGGGCAATGGTGACTGGGCGATGTGCCGATCGACTCCCTGGATCTGAGGCACCAAAAGATAGGGCAAGAAAGTCTTTCGATCTTGGATGCTTGGTTTATGAATATTTCTGTTGCCGAGAAACTGTACAAAATTGGCTCTGTAGCTGCCTGTAGTGGTTTGTCGGTGAAAACTGTTCGTTACTATGAGGAGATGGGCTTGCTGTCTCCTGCTGTGGAGCGATCGCCCGCGGGCTATCGCTTGTTTGGCGAAACCGTATTCAACAGGTTGGCGTTTATTAAACGATCTCAGACTCTGGGTTTGAGCCTTCAGGAAATTAAGGATATTTTAGAGGTTCGCGATCGGGGAGAGTTGCCTTGTTCTGAAGCGAAGCAGCATCTAACGGCTAAAGTAGAGGAAATTTCCGTGCAAATTGCAGCCTTAGAAACTTTGAAGAGGGAGTTGCAAGGCATTCTCAACTGCTGGCAAGAGCAACCCTCGCAGGCGAGCATTACTAGCACGATTTGTCCGAACATTCAGCGGGATTGAGCAGCGGAAAGATACAAAAAAAGGGAAGGAATTATGGGTTTCCTTCCCTTGATGGTTTTGTTGGTGGTTTTGTGGGTGATTTTGTGGGTGGTTTTGTCGATCGTGTTGAGCTTTTAACTGTTTTCGCAGAGTTTGCTGTTGCTTTTTGAGTTGCCGAGCCCTGGCTGAGCCGCCTTTACCTTTGGAGTTTCTGCCCTCGCTGCGAGGAGACTCCCAACTTTTTAGTCTCATGTTTTTACTTGTTTGCACTACTTCTATAATAGACCGACGCAATTTCACTGTCAAGTATTTTTGAGACAGATGTTTCCTAGTATCAACTGTTGAGTGATTGGGATTTGCTAAAGGCATAGCGATGGTGCGCCCCTAAACACTCTACAGCCCGATGGTTCCCCCATAAGCACCCAACAATTAGAGTTTTTTGTGGGATTCGGTTAACAGCTCTAATTGTGTATATTTATCAGTCCAAATATCCGGCGGGTATTTCAGCATCTGTAAAAATTGGCAGCGTTTCCCAAATTTTCACCCATTCCGGCAATTGGGCTACTTTTTTTAGCTGGAGCGACATTTCTATTAAGGAAAATCCTAAATTGTGGAAATCTTGAATAAGTTCGGCTTTAAAGAAAATTTCATTTTTAGCTAAATCTGGAGCATTAGTCGCAATGACAACGCTGTTGCCGGCTTCTAAATTGCATATATAAACTTGTGCGAACACAGTTTGAATTGTTTTCACCGCTACCGCATTAAACTCTTGTTTATGGAACAGGTGGACAACTAGAACACCTGCGCTTGACAAGCGAGTTTTGCACAGTTGGTAAAATTCTTTTGTCACCAATTTATAGGGCATATAGCCGCTGCCAAAACCAGCATCCACGATAATTATATCGTTTTTTACTGGGGAATCTTGTTGGGCTAGATATTCGCGCCCGTCTTGAATGGCTACTTTGAGTCTGTCGTCGAATTGAATGCCAAAAAATTTTTGAGCTACTTCGACTATTTTTTGGTCAATATCTGTACATTCGACTATCGCGTTAGGGAAATAGTGGTGGAAAATTCTGGGGAGGGTGCCGCCACCAAATCCGATTACATAGATTTTTTTGGGGTGAGTTTTCCAGACTAATGCTAGCAGCACGGATCGGGAATAGGGAAAGATTAAATTTAGTGGATTGTTGAGGTCTAGGATTGATTGAGCTACATTTGTGATTAAGGTTTCTCTGTCTGCTAAAAGCAGTAGTAGCACTGAGTTTATTTTTTTTACGGCGATGCAGTTGTCGCCGGAGTTTTGTTGAAATAGGAAGCCATCTGGCTGTTGCTGAAGCCAATTGATTTGTTGGTGAATAGCTGCTAAATTGCTAGTTTGTCGATCGCCTTTATAATCAGTCATACGATTTTAGATTTTAGATTTTAGATTTTAGATTTTAGATTTTAGATTTTAGATTCAGGGTAAACCCATCTTAACTTTAACCCAAAATATGCTACAGTTATATGCGACTATTTTTTTTGTAGTTTATTCTACTTCATGAGTGTTATCAAGGGCAAGAGGTTTTAGTAAAACTGTAACTTCCCAACAAAAACAAATAAATTCATTGTCTTCAGTGAATATTTTAACTGCCATTTCTTTAAAAAATTTTGCCACATTGAACGACCAAAAAATAGAAAGAAGTAAATAAAATTTGCTCAAAGATATTAGATCGATTGCGATTCTAGCTATCATCAGCGGTGCAGACGGATGGGTGGTAATAGAAGCCTATGGTAACGCCAAATATGAATAATTAAAAAGGTTTCTAGAATTACCGAATGGTATACCATCTCATGACAGGTTTAGTCTCCTTATTTGCCAGAATTGAGCCGCAGCAGTTTCAAGAATGTTTTTTGAGTTGGGTAAATGCGATCGTCGGGGAATTAGAATTAAACGTGATTGCCATTGATGGCAAAACAATGAAACTATCTTATGACCGAAATGAGCAGCAAAAAGCGCTATATATATTCACTGCATGGTCTTCATCTCATCAATTAGTGTTCGGAAAAAAAAAAGAGATAAAAAATTTAATGACCTAGATAAGTATGAAGCCGTAGAAGGGCGGCTGAGTGTGTCGGAGTTAGTTTGAATAATTCATGTAGGGCGATTCCCGACGGGATAGCTGCGCTTCACGCGCTTTGTGACAAGTTGGGACGTAAGGGCGATCGCAATGCAGGGATTCAGCATGAGAAAGGCGAGATCCCTTTTGGTTATTTGGGGGAAAAGGACGATCGCACTTTCGGACAATAAGGGCGATCGTACTTCAAAAAAAGCAACAATTCCGCTACACCCAAGGCATTATGAAACTGCTTTGAGGTATTGCGTTACAGGCTTCAAATCGATGTCATCGTTGTCAGTCAGTATTTTAAATAAATGACGCGGGATGCCGGCTGCAATCAAAACTTCCAAATCGCGATCGCACTTTGACCAGTATTCATAAATGCCGACTTGCCTGACTTACGCAAGCTAAAGTAAAATAAGATTAATTAAGCTTGACAATTGGCAATTGAAACTTAGGTTATATTAAAATGTTCTCAACAAGACCGCTTTTCCACCATATCGCACAGGAATCAGTGCCATGTCCATTTCCAAACCTGAAAAGCCACAGTATTTAAAACCGATTAATCCCCCGGATCTTCAAATGCGGGCGATCGCCTACAGTTTAGATACTTTAATTCCAGGGCTCTACATTTGGCTGGGTGCCATCAAAATTAGGATTGGGGGTAGCGAGCCCGAAGAAAACTATCCAGGGACAATTCATAGTCGAATTGGCATGGCTTTAGTATTCCCTGGCTACCGCATCTACAGCACTTACCAAGGTAGCTATGACCCTTGATAAGCATAAGCTTGACGGCATCCCTCAAATTACTGCAAAAACTTTGCCATCTACAGAATTTGAGTTACTTCTATTAACAGCAGGCTACGGTAAAATTGGTACGGCTCCGGCTCAAGGAAATCGCATGAAAGTGTGGTGGACTCATTCTACTTTTAGACGCATCGAAGCTATTTACAGTGCTGATGGAATAGTTGCTATTACTGCTTATCACGTTTAGATTTGTAGTTAAACAAACCCAGAAATTTTTATTGATTGATGAAAGAGCGATCGCACTTTCGGAAAATAAGGGCGATCTTTTTTGGGATAGCTGGATGGAATGGAAAGGAGCGATCGCAATGCAGGGATTCGGCATGGGAAAGGCGAGATCCCTTTTGGTTATTTAGGGAAAAGGGATCTCGCTATCAATTTTTATACTCGAATGCGAATTCTGTAAACTTCTACCAGTAGTAATTTACCTCGATAATGCTCCTCACTATCGTGCAATGAGAAGTATTCTGTCAGCCTTGCCATCAACTGAGGAATAATTTCAGGGTGATTTCTCAGTTGAAGAGAAATGATTCCTTGATATGAACTTGGCGGATAAGTCACAATATCTGCGAAGTCTCCATTGAGAGAAACAAGTATAGCCTTTAATTCCTGAGCTTTGGCAATGACAGTAGTATCTGGAGATTCAATTGGAATGTAATCTCCCAATACAAAAACTTCATGCTCCGTATCACGAAGGATTTGAATAATAGACTTAGGAACGCATTGATCGATGAACAATCTTAAACTCCGACGGCAACTGTTTCAAAATCCGACAAATCGCGAGCATAATCAAGACAAGCAGCTATCTGTTCTTTGGCGATATCTGGAAACTGGTCGATGATTTGTTCTACAGTGTTATTTGATGCTAAATATCCTAAAATCAGACTAACGGGAATTCTAGTTCCTTTGATTCTTGGTTTACCTCGCAGTACATCGGGGGTACTAACGATATGTTCTCTCCAGTTTACAGGCATAACTTGTCCTTTCTGAATCTGATAAGTTATATTATCTAATCTGACAAGTTATATTTTAACTTAAGGAATGGCGATCGCCCTTTGGGATGCGGGATGGGAAAGGCGATCGCACTTTCGGACAATAAGGGCGATCGTACTTTCTCTAACTTTACTTAACTGGCTTCCAACTATCGAGAGATTCCCGAATCGAACTTAATTGGCTGAGGTACTCAATAAGCTGGGCTTTTTGAGACTCAAGACGAGCCAGAATTTCCGGCGCTTCTGCTTCTTTGGTTTCCCGTTCCTTCAAAACGCGATCGAAGTCATTTTGAAACCTTTTTATGTAATCATTAATTTGCTTTTCGGCACTTCTGAAATCAGCCGAAACCTGTTTGTTAATAACTCGCTCTAACAAATCTTTGTTTGTAAAAGTTTGCACATCTATTTTTTGATTTATTGACTGTAATGTTTGCCGTAAATTAACTTCAAAAAAATTGCGATTTTTGGTAACAGGTTCATCAGTATAATAGACTTGATCGGAGTCACAACAACGACTTTTTTTACCTTTTTTCCTTTCTATTTCTACCACGGCTACTTGTACATCTTTAATTCTTGCATCAATTCCTGGAAAATCAAAACTTGGAAACTGAATCGGGTTTATGTTCAGTTTTACTTCTAAAGCATCACCAAGATAATTAGATAATTCATCTGATATTTCTTGGATATCTTCTTGAATTATTATTGCCAATTTTTCGCGAATATTCGTCCCCTCTCGAACTAATTCATCCTGAGTATCTATCCACCAACTTTGAATATAGGGCGGACAAAACTTATTAATTGTTTTAATTATTTTTTCAGCTTCAGCCTTTGTTTTACACCGAATAATGTACGGATCAAACTCTTCACTATCAACAATCTGTTCAGAAACAGAGGTATTGAAAGCTTCTGGAATAGACTCACTCAGTCCATCCAACAAAGACGTAGTGACTTTGAATGCTTTTCCTAATACTGGACCGAAAGAAGGTATCAATTCTAACAGTCTTTCTCCAATTTCTCCCACTAATTGTCCAAAAACCCCATTGTTAGTTTTAACTTCTACTGATTGGGGCAACAAGAGATTTTCTTTTGACTTAGGAGATTTAGCGGATCGACGAGATTCGGCAATTTTATGAATCTCACTGCCTATCTGCTCTTTAGCCTTATTCGCAAATGTGTTAATGCCTTGACTAAATCCTTGGATTAGTATTTGTTTTTCTTGCTCGACAGTATTTTTGACTAACTCAACTTTGTACCTCGCATTCTCTGAGCGTTTCCTGTACTCTTCAACTTTTTGTTTGAGGGCTTCAATCCCCATTTCCCAACCCCTGATATCTGTATTCAGAGTATCTTCAATTGCCTTAGCAGCTTTATCAATTTCTGCCACCACCTCAGTCAATAAATTCCATCCAGAATTTTGCGTAATCCTTTGAATGACTGTTTCTTGAATGGTTAGGATACCGCTATCTGCTAGTGCTTGCGGTGCAATTTTATGAGGTGCAGGGATAATCTGGTTCCCTTCCTCATCTTCCGTGGCATACCTAGCGCTGAAGAATTTTTTAAAGTCTTTTTTTTCGCTTTCAGTGGCCTTTGCTTGCTGAATTAGTTTCGCTAAAAGTCCTTGTCGAGAACTAGCAGGGTAAATAACTGGATTGCAAAAGCCAAAACCGACTAACTCTCGCTCTAAATCTTTAATGACATCAGCAATTTCTTTGTCTCTCTCTGTTTTTTGGTCAACTTTATTCAAAATAAAGTAAATTTTTCCCGTGTTCTCAGCTATAAAATCCTTACGATTTTCAACTACATCCTTAAACAAATCAGCCACTGCATTATCTTTGTAGGAAGCGTAGTTTAAAATAAACAGAATGGCATTGCAGGTTCGCAGTGCTTCTAGTGCTGTCTGCTTCAGTTCATTTATGTTGAAGTTTGCAGATTCCCACTCATTAGGGCCGGGAGTATCAACTAAGGTAAAGCCTGTGAGAGAAGATAATTGGCTAATTGCTTCAATCGGATGCTCTATCTCAAAGCGTGTAGTGTTATCGGGATTGCCTTGTTCTCTGATTTCACGGGTACGTAGCAGGAATTTTTGCTGAATTTCGCCTGCATTACCCTCAACAAGAATGACTGGTTTTCTTTGTCCTTCTCGATACTCTAAAAGTCTAGGAGTTTCACCCTCTTTAATGTGTCGGACATCTGTACGGCAGATAGTACAGGCGGCCGTTTCACTCGCCAGCACATCAGCACCGATGATAGAATTTAAGAAGGTGCTTTTGCCAGCTTTCATTGCTGCAATGACAGCTACTTGATACTTCTGATCTTGCAAAGCCTTTAAAGCTTTTTTAATTTCATCTTCAATGCTTTGTAGCCCTTGACTTTCATCTCCCTGAATGCGGAGTCCGTCACGGAATTCTTTGAGATATTGTAAGAGGAAAGTGCCTGTACTGTGAATGCTGGTGTATGCTGCTTGAAATTCTTGAGAAGACATAAGTTAATAATCTTGATTGAATAAAATATGAGAACAGACACAAAGATAATTGCCTGAGCGTTTCCAGTCGGTTTTAACTGAGATATTGCACCATTCTCAATAAGCCTTTTAGGGACGGGCAGGATGCCCATCCCACAAGAAATTCACTCTTTGTGGAAGGGACGGGCAGGATGCCCATCCCACAAGAAATTCACTCTTTGTGGAAGGGACGGGCAGGATACCCATCCCACAAGAAATTCACTCTTTGTGGAACGGGCATCTTGCCCGTTATTGACTATGGTGCAAACTGAAGTCCCTGGCGCGAGTCAATATTTAGTCGTCAGAAAAAGCCTTGCTAATCCCGTAAAATGCCAAACCTGCTAATGCACCTACGGCTATACCAACGGGGCCAGCAGCAGCACCCATACCAGCACCTCCACCAACAGCACCAATTGCCGTAAAACCAGAAGCAGCTACCACACCAGCACCCGCAGCCGCACCCGCAGCAGCGGAACCTGCCGCTTTCGCTATTTCATCACCTTTAGCCATTGAAATACCTCAGTTTAAGGAACAAAAACTAACTTTTTGACTAATGAAAGTTAACTAAACAGGTAAAATTTGAAATATCACGATCGCACTTTCCCGCTTTTCTAAGTATTTGCACTTAGACAATGAGTCGGTAATTTAATACTAGACTACCTATTGTTAGCAAACAACTAACAAACGCTAGCAATTTCGGTTATGCTATCGTTAGCCACATCTCACAAAACCCGACAATGGCATCAAAAGAAGACTTATTTGCCGAAGCCGCGAAACACTGGGACTTAGAAAGGCTGTACCAAGCTTTTGCAGAAGCTAAACGGCAAATCTCTCCCCGATCGCGCAGGGGACTAACCGAAACAGAAAAACTTTACCTGCGAGGATTGCTTTCCGGTTGCAGCCCCGCCGAAATCGCCCGCCAACTGTTTCAGAGTTCCAAAAGTGCAGAGGTTTATTTATGTAAAACTTTATACCAATATGTTAAAAAAATCGCAGATGTACCTAACGAACCTGTAGGAAATTGGCGCAATATTTGCGATCGGCTACAGGAAGCCGGATATAAAACTCTGTCTTCTCCTGAATTTAAAATAAATAATTCTGTACCTACAGAAGCATTAGTAAAAATAGTTGGTATAGGTGTGATTGAGAAAAATACAGTATCAATTGATATTAACATTCGACTAGAATTCCCCTCAACTTCAGAAACTCCGACGAAAACCGAAGATTTGGATAAAGACGGTTAGATGGGCGATCGCACTTGGGTACAGAAAGGGAGATCGCCCCTCCACTGAAAGACCAAAATGTTAATAATCTTATAGCTGATAGTTTGAGAATGAACTTTTTGATAAAATATCAAAATTAAAACAGCTTCACACGCTTCGATTTTACCTAAAACAATCAAATTAGTCAAATTTATGTCTCGATTAAGTATCAGATCGAACAAAAAAGTTTTGGGCTTTGTGCTGGGTTTATTAATTTTTGTCATTTTCATTCCCGGATGTTGGGCTTTAACAACTAATATTGCTCCCACACCAGTACGGCAAGTAGATAACACAGTAGCTGTGCGGGCAGATATACAAAATACATCAAATTCTCGCTCTTCTTTAGGAGTTGGGCTTCACGGTATTGCTGACTCGTCAACACAATTACCCTTTTTAGATGCTTTCAAATCTTCTAGACAATGGATAACTCAATGCGTCAGCGGACAACCAAACTGTCAAGGTGAATGGGATACAGAAGAGTATAATCTTTTAAACCTTGATGAAAATGGGTGGGTGAAGTCTCTCCCATCGCCCGAAGATGCTCCTAAATATACTAGGGTAAGTACCCTATTACTTAGGGAAATCCCCAATCGCTATCCTTCAGGGCAATATATTGTTACTTATGAGGGTGAAGGTGCGATCGAATATAGGTTTGATGCCAAAAAAGATGAGGCTGCGTCGAAACCTGGGAGGGATATCATTAATGTCGATGCCACACAAGGCGGAGGCATAATGATTACAATTACTGCTACCGATCCCAATAAAACAGGGAACTATATCCGCAACATTAAAATGTTTCACTCCCAAGATGAACAGCTTATTCAAAGCGGTGAAATATTTAATCCGCTGTTTATAGACAAGATTAAAAAATTTAGAGTTTTGCGTTTTATGGACTGGATGGAGACAAATGGTTCTGAACAAAAACAATGGTCAAACCGACCTAAACCAGAGAGTGTATCCTATTCTTACAGAGGCAGTGTTCCCATAGAAGTCATGGTGAATTTAGCTAATAAAGTCCAAGAAGAACCCTGGTTTAATATGCCGCATCAGGCTACGGATGAATATATGACTAACTTTGCTAAAATGGTAAAAGATAGTTTAGATCCAAAGCTGAAAGTTTATGTAGAGTATTCTAATGAGGTTTGGAATTGGTTATTTCCACAATCGCATTATGCTTTGGAACAAGGTAAAGCGAAGTGGGGAGATAAAGGCGATGCTTTTATGCAATGGTACGGAATGCGTACTGCTCAAATGTGCGATATCTGGAAAGGTGTTTTTGAGGATCAAAAGAATCGAGTTGTCTGCGTGTTAGGAACTCAAAGAGCCTGGAGAGATTTAGAAACTTATTCTTTAGAGTGTTCCTATTGGGTGGCTGAAGGCAATAAACCTTGTTATCAACACGGTATTGATGCCGTAGCCATAGCTGGATATTTTAGCGGCAACTTGGGCGGGAAAGAAAGTGTCAGCACAGTAGAGTCTTGGTTGAATGACGCAGATGGCGGATTTGGCAAAGCTTTTAAGCAATTAAGAGAGGGCGGGTTACTGCCGGGGTTCAAAGATAGTTTGCCCGATGTTGAGAATGACTTTAAGTATTTCTTAGATGTGGCTCAAAAAAAAGGTCTCAAGTTATTTGTTTACGAGGGCGGTCAACATATTGTAGGTATTGAAGGAGTTGAGAATAACGAAAAACTGACTGAGTTTTTTATGGCATTAAATAGGCGTCCTGAAATGTATGATATGTACACTCAATTACTGAATAGTTGGAAACAAGCTGGAGGCAGTCTTTTCATGCACTTTGTGGATGTGGGTGGATTTAGTAAATGGGGAAGTTGGGGGGCTTTGGAATATGTGGAACAAAAGGGTTCGCCTAAGTATGATGCTTTGATGGATTTTATTGATAAGAATCCTTGCTGGTGGGATGGGTGTGCTGTGGAGGGATGATCGGGAATTGGGTGCAATCAAGAATCGTTCGATCGCACTTCCTCAAACTCTTCAGCATCCCCCGGCAAACCCGAACCCTCGCTACTCCTCAACCGGGGCGATTCCCCATTACTAGCACCGGCACCGTAAACCCCAGAATGCCTGCCCTCCAAACCCGAATCCCTCAGCGAAAGCGCACTTCTTTGACTAGGCGACAATCTATCTGTCGATCGGCGATTTGTCCCAGACATCGGTGGCTTCCGAGTTAAAGTTTTCCAAGCAGCCTTAATCCCAGTCACCACGCTGCGAGTAGTTACCTGCACATTTTGCGCCTGCTTTTTGGCGCTACCAATACTTCGATCGACCTGTTTGACAACCTCGCCCGCACTTTGTACTCCCTCGCTGACATCATCCGTCAACTCGCTAATTTCCAGCCCCGTCAACCGAATCGCCTCCAAAGTGGGTGGAAATTCGCGAGAAAGCGTGTCAGCGAGCTTTTCCACGCTGCGGGCCGCCCTGGCCAGCGCTTGCACTGCAGGTATTAAAGTCACTAAAACAGCAGTCAGGCTAACTGCCACTAGCAAAATTGAAAGTCCTAGCCAAAATATAGGATCGCTCACTTGAATCTGGGATTGGGGGTTGAGAATTTCATGCCATTTAGCGGATGGGAGGGCGCGAGGAGGGACTCACTTCAGATTCAGCTTCCGACAGGGTTTGGCGTTCCCGCTGAGTCGCTTCCAAACCGGCCGCGATCGCCTCTTTGAGTCTAATCAAAGTTTCGTCCCAATTTCGGATGGCAGTTTCAGAAAGTCGATCGGCCTGCAATTGCACGCTAGTCGATAAATCCTCCGCCAACTCCGGCAAAGCATCCGCTGATTTTTTCAATATCTGCCGCGTCTCCTTGCCCGGTCGCGGTGCCATCAGCAAGCCAGTCACGGCCCCGATCGCAGAACCCACAAGCAAACCGCCAATAAATAATCCTGAACGTTTAGTTGACATTTTTATAACTTCTCTCCATACACCAATTTTAGGGGCGTTTGCCCGATCGCAGCCCTTTACAAAGGTAGAAATATTGTTGAAAACCCTAGGGAGTCAGCACAGGCGGCAATTTTAGGATAGCTTACCTCAAACGTCGATCGCGCCTGGACCAAAGCATCCGTCCCAAACCCAGCAATCCCAAAAGTTGCTGAACCTGTTGCAGTTGCAATTCTAGTTGTTGATAACGCCGTCGCAGTTGGCGGGTACCTTGCTGCCTTTTACCAAGGAAATCCGGCGACATACTGAGGACATTGCTGCTACAGCGTTCGATTGCTGCGATCCGAAGTTCCAAACGTGCGATCGTCCGCCTGATTTTCCCCACCTTCGCAGCTATATAAAAACAGACCAGAGATATCATTAAATTGATAATTACCACACCAGCCAGCATTATTTTACCTGCTTTCAACTAATCCCTTTTACCATCTCAATAACCTTTCAGTCGTCTTCAGACGACTTAAGCTTTGAGGCAGGGGTTTAAACCCCTGCCGGACTGCCGGACTATTGCAACCGCCTCAAAATAGCCATTGTAAAAGTTTTAAGCCTGAGACATAGCAGGCAAACAAACCTTAGTACCGCCCAAGCCGCAATAACCGTTCGGGTCTTTAGCAAGATACTGCTGATGATAGCCTTCTGCGTAATAAAACTCAGGCGCGTCAATAATTTCAGTGGTAATCTTGCCGTAACCGGCCGCAGTCAAAGCCTGCTGGTAAGCATCGCGCGAAGCTTCAGCTAGCTGCTTTTGGCTGGCTGAATACGTGTAAATTCCCGATCGATACTGAGTACCCGAATCATTGCCCTGACGCATTCCTTGAGTAGGATTGTGACTTTCCCAAAAAACTTTGAGCAGCGTTTCGTAACTAATTACTTTCGGATCGAACACAACCAAAACTACTTCATTGTGTCCCGTCATCCCGCTGCAAACTTCCTTGTAAGTAGGATTCGGAGTAATCCCGGCCGCGTAGCCAACAGCCGTCGAAAAAACTCCATTTTGCTGCCAAAATTTGCGTTCCGCTCCCCAAAAACAGCCCAGGCCAAACAACGCAGTCTCCATGCCGTTTGGAAAGGGAGGTTTGAGCGGATTGCCGTTAACAAAGTGACTTGCCGGTACCGACATCGACTCTGCCCGTCCCGGTAATGCCTCTTGGGGAGAGGGCAGGCTCGACTTTTTGCCAAATCCAAATAGCACCATAAGTTTGTGAGGGGATCTCTGATAAACATCTTTACCTTACTTAATAATATCAGATGTATACTGAAAACAGTGGTCTGCTTAAAGGTAGAAGGTAAAAACCACAAGGCAGATTTTTTTACGGAAGGTTTTTGGTGATACTGCTCACTGCCCACGCAGTTTTCAATCACATTAGGCAGTGTTCTATGTCACCAAAACACACCTAAAATATCACCTATTGTTGAGGTATAAATCACGCGGATTTTAGGCAAAATAGCCGATTATTAAAGGTATGGTGTTGTAGTAGTTATTCAATGCCATTTATAGGGAGTGTGTAGAGATGGGCGCTAAACCTTGCAGTCAACCTTTAAAATCTAATCCCTTTATTACTTACCGCGACCCAATTACAGGCAAGTGGATTGTGGTAAATCAGACTTTGCCCCAAGCAGCAGAACAAGCACAGCTAGCAGCCGCTTGAGTTTTCCTCTTAATTTTATACCTGAAAAATCAACTATAATTTCAGATTGCGTAGGGGCGGGTTTTACCAACCATCTATGTCGGAAACGAATAATCTGAAAAACCCGCCCTCCCAAGACGAACAATCCAAATGTACATTTTTTCGATGCGTTCACAGACAGCGTTGATGCAGATTATTCATTGTGTGGGGGCGGGTTTATCTAGATTGTTGGCAGTCAGTAAATAGTCGTAAGGTGCTTAGGTTGCACCCTACATAAGCTGTGTTGCATCTAGATTGCCTATGGTATTAGAGAGGGAGAGGGTCCGATGGGGATCGGGGGAGAGGACTTGACGATTTTTGATCGGGACTCGAAATATACAATTTAAATGCACAACAGCTTATAGCCATCCTAAATCATTTGTGAATTTCTTACTCCCTCCCCGCGATTTCGGGGAGGGTTGGGGTGGGGTAAAAAATTTACGACTCCTGCAAAGATTGCTATAAGTAGCACCATACTTTTAAACATTCCTCATCTCTTTTTGCAGTTCCAAATATCGATAGAGGCTCCAAGAACCCTATTGCAGGAACGACTTAATCTTGTTCTGCAACAAATCACACCTGAACTGTCGCAGTTCGCTATCTTATTACAATTTCATTCTTGAAGCTTTATTCTATGCAGCTTCATATTAAATTGGTATCAGCACTGTACATGACGTAAACCTCTAAAGTTGCTAATTTAGTCGGGTCATAAAATATCTAAAATTGATTGTGCTTTGTGATTTGTGAACTTGCAACGAGCAAGCAGCTATCTTGTAGAGTCGCCGGAAATCAGGCAAGTTGAGCAACAGCGGCAACAAATAACCTGAAGTGGGGTGAAGTTTTATGTAATTGAGCCAATATGTAACTAGAGTTCCTTCGCAGCTTCCCGACTGAAATGGATATTGCAAAACTAGATACTTGGTATTCTCCTTCTCAACGCCGCACGGCTGTTTCGCTGTTGATGAAACGAGTAGGCGTAACCCGCACTAGGGCTGAATGCTTTATCAGGCTTTGGGTTTACTTATCGGTGAAACAGCTTCAGGAAAGCCAGCCCCGTCTCAAACCACCGCTGGCGAAACTGGAAGTGCCAGCAACAGAAGTGCAGTGCACTCACCGGGAAGCCGCCGAACTATTTTACTGCGATTCCGATCGCGGGAGCGATCGCGCCGCCGGAATGATGTTAGATAAATTAGCAGCACTCGGATTAATCGCAAAACACTTTGATGGTAACGCTACGGCAATTAAAATTCAGTCAGTTTCAGAAATTTTAGAAACCGCCGAACCTCAAAAGCCTGTACAACTCCAATTAGATGATTTCAACCCTCGGTGCGACGCAATTATCGTTGCCAATTTATTAGCCACCAATTACAACTGGATGAACCGCAACACTAACACAGTTCCCCACAAAATTGCTAAAATACTCCGGCTTTTTGCCCATCAATACTCAAAGGGAATGCGAGTTTTGCGGCGCTCAGATAATCTAAATCCAGTCGGCTTTTACTTACTTTATCCCACAGCTAGCGAATCGGAAGTGAATTTTTTTAATGCTCCTAGTAAAGGGCTTCATTTAAGCTCAATTTCCGATATCGATCCTTTCAAAATGGCGTTACCAGGAGATCAAAATTGCCAGTCAGTATTTGTCCGCAGTTGGATGATCGATCCGCAGTATTTGTCAGAATACCGCATTGCTTTTCTCGAAGACTCACAAAAAGTTTTAGGCGAAATGCAAACAGATTTTCCCAATCTTTGCGACTTGTACACCCTGATGATCCACCCCATGTACGAAAAACAGTCCCTGGCTTTGGGATTTCAGAAGACTAGCAGCGATAGTCAGTTATCTGTTTATTGGATGTATCTAGCATTGGATAGATTTTTAGCGTTAAATATCAAAGAAGCGTTGCTCCAACTGTAATAGATATCTGGTAAATAGCCAGCCAAGGGCACGCAGGATGCCTACACCACAAGAGTTTTACTCGTTACTCGTTACCAGGCAGAGCCTGGTAACGGAGATCCACAGGCTCTGCCTGCAATTTTCGCAAGCAAGCGAGGCAGAGCCTCTGTACATCGGTTCCCAGGCAGAGCCTGGGCAACCAGTTAATCGCCGAATCATCTTGTCTATAAAACTTCTCGTCCCAAATACGGTTGTAAGGGTTCCGGCACTTTTACAGTTCCGTCGGGCTGCTGGTAATTCTCCAAAATTGCTGCCATTGTCCGGCCCACAGCTAAACCGGAACCGTTCAGCGCGTGAACGAATTGAGTGCCTTTTTTACCCGCTTCTTTAAAGCGAATATTGGCCCGCCGCGCCTGAAAATCTGCGACGTTGGAACAACTGGAAATCTCGCGGTATTTGCCAGCAGATGGCAGCCACACCTCTAAATCGTAGGTTTTGGCTGCGGCGAAACCTAAGTCGCCGGTACACAGCGCGATCGCCCGATAAGGCAATTTCAGCGCCTGCAAAACTCCCTCAGCATCCTGCACTAACTTTTCGTGCTCTGCCTCGGAGGTACTCGGATGCACAAGTTTTACCAATTCAACTTTATTAAATTGGTGCAATCGAATTAATCCCCGCGTATCTTTGCCGTAACTGCCAGCTTCCCGGCGAAAACAAGGAGTGTAAGAACAGTGATAAATTGGCAACTGTTCTGCTGTCAAAATTTCACCTCTGTACAAATTGACAACCGGAACTTCGGAAGTAGGAATTAACCACAAATCATCTTGGTCGCACTTGAAACTTTCTTCAGCAAATTTGGGTAATTGACCCGTAGCTGTGAGGGATTCAGTGTTAACTAAAAATGGGGGAATTACTTCTACATAACCTGCTTTTGTGTGGCGATCGAGCATGAATTGAATAATCGCTCTTTCCAGGGCGGCACCAGCTCCCATTAAGCTGACAAAGCGGGGCTGAGCGATTTTTACTGCCCGTTCAAAGTTGATAATTCCTAATTTTTCGCCGATTTCCCAGTGCGGTAAAATACCGGAATTTTGGGGAATGTATTCGTCTCCCCAGCGCCGGATTTCGACGTTTTCTTCTTCATTTTTGCCGATCGGCGTTGAGGAACCAGGCAAGTTTGGCAGCGGCAGCAATAAAGCTTCTATTTGAGCTTTTAGCTCTTTTTCCTGTGCTTGCAGTTCGTTCGACTCGGTGCCGACGGCGTTGCCTTCTGCCTGCAGTTCCTGAATTTCGGGAGATTCGAGGGGTAAACCCGATTTTCTTTTTTGGCCGATGAGTTTGGCAATTTCGTTGCTGCGGGCTTGTAGTTGCGATCGCTTGCCTTCCAACTCCCGCTGCTGTTTGTCTAATTGCAAAATCGGCTCGATTTCATAGTTACCTCCGCGCAGGTTGAGGCTTTCTTGCACGGCTTGCGGGTTGTCTCGGATTAATTTTAGGTCTAGCACAGATTTATTCTAAATCTTAAATTTTAGAGCGGCTGGGACAGAACGAGATGATATAAAAGCTTTGTTAATCATTGGCATATTAAATCATAACTTATTCTGACTTGAAATCCTCGTTGGGTGTCACCCCTGAAGGGTGACACCCCACAAATGTATGTTATAGTTGCAAATATTAGTAGATGCACCCTGATAATTTTCTACCCCAGCCAGCGATGGTAGGGGTTTTTTGTTGTGTGGCATGGAATAGAAGCCCTGGATGCACTATTAGTCTAAAAAACCCAGTTTCTCGCGATTATCGTCTCAAATGAGGCAATTACGTCAAGAAACTGGGTTTTTGTGTCCTGGACTAGGTTACTAAAATATCTTTCCGCTTAAAAGTTAAAGCCAGTGCGAAGCAACCAAACCCATTGAGTGTCGTTGCGGCTGTCATTCTCAGGATTAACAACGGCCCAAACACCAGGGGTGATGGAAATGTTGTCGTTGACCTGAAAGCGATAGAAAGCTTCAATGTGATAGGAAGTATCTCGCTCGCGGCGCACATTACTGCTCGTCACGCGACCTGGTAAACCCACTAAAATCCCCGGTAGATTGCCTTCACCTCCCACATCTGGGAAACTTACCCCGATCGCTGCATACACAATATCGGCGCGATCGTCCCCGTCAACATTTAGCAAAACCACGCCACCTCTACCATCAGAAACGCTGCTAACACCGGAATTTTCTGCATTGGCGCGAGTATAAACGCCCCAACCGTGAACTTGCAAGCGGGGAGCAAGGCGGTAGAATCCTTGTACGCCTACAGAATCGCTGGATGTAGCAATATTGTCCCCAAACGGTCGCGCAGCCAGAAAACTACCCGTACCGCCTGTGAGATCGACTTTACCGCTTGGTGTAAAGGTACGAGAATAGGCTACGCCAATCTTACTTTTCCCGTTAAGTATGATTTTTAGCCTTGAGCCAACCTTGGCAAAGAAGCGCAAACTTGAAAAGATGATTGTTGAGGCGATCGCATTGACCTTGTAATAAAAGCTGCGGTAATTTTACATTAAAATAGGAATTAAACCTCAGTTGCGTGATAATACATAGCTATACTGCTTGTTCTGTCGGGGGAGGTGCAGTCGAAAGCTTATCTGTCATTATCCAGAGTTCACCTACTTTGGAGTTATCGATAGAGCAGCAATCGGACAAGCCACAAATTTAAAGTTATCTTCAGTTTTCCCTTACTATGCAAACTATTCAAGTTGAATACTCAGGTCAAATCCAAGTTAATAAAGGCAAAAATCCTAGAGAACTTTACGCCCATCAAAATGAGGCAATTAAGGCACTGGATCAGAAAAATACGTCTCCTTTTGAGGGTTTGTTGGTTTTGCCTACGGGTGGTGGAAAAACGTTAACAGCCGTTCATTGGTTACTACGCAATTTTATCGATAAGCGACAAAAAGTTCTGTGGATTGCTCATCGACATGAGCTACTTGATCAAGCGTTTGAAACCTTAAAATTTAGTGCTTACCCATCCTTACTAAGTGATACTGAAAGATTCAAATATCGCGTAATTTCTGGCCATGACAAGCACGATCGCCCTGTTAACATCCAACCGACTGATGATATTATCATTGCCAGCAAAGATAGTTTAAACAGTGGGCTGAATTACCTCATAAATAATTGGGTTAATCATTCTAATGAGATACTTTTAGTAGTGGATGAAGCCCATCATGCAACAGCAAAGACTTATCGAAAATTAATTGACAGCATTAAGCAAAACTTTAAAGATAGAGGAAAAGCAGATGGTTTCAGAATGTTAGGGTTGACAGCAACTCCATTCAGAACAGATAAAAGTGAGCAAGGTTTGCTTAAAAAAGTTTTTCCCGATGACATTATCTTTTCAGAACACTTGAGGACGCTCATTACAAGAGGAATTCTTGCAGAACCAATTTTCGAGAACTTAAAGACAGAGCTAGATTTCTATCGAGAATTAACAGACAAAGATATTAGATCAATTGAGGACTTCGACAAATTACCTAAGAAGGTTGCCGAAAAAATTGCGATGTCGAGTATCCGCAATAAACGGATTGTCGATCACTATGTTGAGAACCGAGAAAAGTATAAGCCCCTTCTGGTTTTCGCAGTTGACATCCAACACGCGATCGCATTAAACGGATTATTTAAAAAACGAGGAATTAACTCTGACTTCGTGGCATCAAAAATCATAGACGAAGGCACGGGATCTACAATTTCTGTAAAAGAAAATTCAGAAAAAATCAAGCGCTTCAGGGCAGGAAAACTCGAAGTTCTCATAAACGTAGAAATGTTGACCGAAGGAACTGATTTGCCTAATGTTCAAACAGTTTTTCTGACACGCCCAACTACTTCTACACTTTTAATGACCCAAATGATTGGTAGGGCTTTGCGCGGACAGAAAGCAGGAGGTACAGAAAAAGCCTATGTTGTAAGCTTCATCGATAATTGGGAAGATAAAATTAACTGGGTTAATCCTGAAAAATTGACTGATATTGATGGCGCTGAGTTTGTTGATAGAGATATCGAGACAATGAAGAGAATTGCTCGACTCATCTCAATTGAAAAGATAGAAGAGTTTGCCCGTATAATGGATGATTCCATCGACACTACTGCTTTAGAAAAACTAGATTTTCTGAGGCGGGTTCCTGTTGGAATTTATCGCTTTTCTATTCTTGAATCTTCTGAGTCTGCTGAACCAGTGTCTAGAAACGCTGAACCAGTGTCTAGAAACTATGATGTACTTTTATATAACGGCACTGAGGAAGCCTATGATAGTTTTGTTAATGACCTAGATGCTGTATTTAAGAGTGTAAATATCCAAAATAGAGAAGTCTTGACTGACGAGGAGCTGGAATATTTACTGCAACTAACGAAGAACCTCTACTTCCCAGACTATCCTTTCCTGCTTGGATACAGAGATGATGATGTTAAAAATATTTTACGCTTCTATGCTCAAAAGGAGATGGAGCCAGAGTTCATCGCTTTTAGTGAGCGTAGAAAGTGTGATTTGTCAATTGTGGCAAGACATATCTACGAGAATGATTTAACACGGAAGCAGGAGGCTGAATATCTTACATCGCTATGGAATGACGGTAAATCCTTTTGGCAGGTTTTATTTGGATATAATTACCTTGATTTTAAGAAACAGGTAGACATTGAAATCAACAAGCTATCTGGAGTTTACCCAGATTTAACAGTTACCCCGCCCATTGTAATTCCTGATACAGTTCCATTAGAAAGCCTTTCACTTGTGGAAATCCGAGAGCGTGATCCAGCAGAGTATCGGGATATTAAGGATGCTGTCTTTGCCAAGTATACTGACGGGAAAGGATTCATCGTCTGTGCCTCTAGTGGGTTTAAGAGCCAGATGCGAAGAGATTTTCAAATTGACCACATTATACCAATGTCAGAAGGTGGTTTAACTACATTGGAAAATCTCCAAGTGTTGTCGGGCAAAGCACACGCAGAAAAAACTCGGTTGGATAATCTAAAAAGGTAGTGAGTCGCAAAGCTTGAACGAATCCGCAGTATAACAATTCGCTTGGAGCAGACTGCTGAAAGATATTGGTACTGAGTTCAAGGTTACTTGCAGCCGCTCAAACGAACCGTTATGCCGAATCGATAAGTCCATTAAGATTATCTATTTCAGTTCCAGATTAGGCAAGCGAATATACTAGACTTCGTTGTTGAGTTCGGAGAGATTATTGGCGATCGCCCTCTAAAACACATCAAATCATTTGAGAATATTTGCTGATGAGTGAAATAGCGATCGTCTATAGCAAACTTTAACGGTCAAGTCATCGACATTTCCTGCTTGCCAAAGTGGTTCGCAGATCGCATTTTCACGATCTATGATGGCTTGCTAATAGTTGCGCTTCTGGGCGTTGCTTAATCAGGGTATGAAAAAAAATCTCTTTAAAATCCAAAAGCTTTGTGGATACTGGTTTATATGAGGGTTCTATTTAGCTTTTCATACCGTAAATCAGCAACGCCAAAAGACTGAGTGCGATCGTTACTCGTTTCACCTCAAACTCCAATGAATTCTCGTTTTGAGAGAGTCGCTCGTAAATATGACATTGCCAACCTAACATTAGCTTTGGTCAGGTTTAAGCTCGAATACCTAATGTTTTAGGTTATCGGCTTTTCTTCGTACATGATTAGACGAGATTTTGTTTATTTTATGCTCGGAAAACTTTTTCGCTCGGCTCGATAGACTACTTTGGTAAACGGAAAAGATATGAATATTCATCTCTCTCCTTGATGCCAAAAAAAATCAACGATTTGGATTATTTTAAATGCTTTATAGGCATTTTTTATGTCTGAGAAAGTTTTAAGAGATTATTTTCGACAAAATCTTTCAGAAATTGCTTTGAAAACCTGGCAGAGTCATATTGAATTTAACTCTCTATGTTGCTGATGATAACAGTTCAATACTGGCTCGATATCTATCTTTGGATAGACCATACTTCTATCAAAAACTAAAGATGCGATCGCCTCGCTTGGCACCGATATGCTAATCCTCGGTCTGGTCGGACGCGACGCACCAACTCCATAAATCTTAAATTTTACTTGAGGTAGGATATTGTAAAAAATCATTAAGTTTACAGTTAATAACGGTATCTCATAGTAAACTGAAAGCAAAGCTTCGCGCTCACCCATGCAGCCCGTTAAAAAGCCCTAGTTAGAAAGCAGAGCGCCGCTCAAAACCAACGGTGAGAGTAGGAAAGTCAAATATTTGCCTGTAAAACCTGCAACTACAGTCATCTTGACATGGTTTAAAAGCTCTGGACAATGGCGATCGCCGGGATTGGCAAAATCACTATAGCAATCCTTGCAGGAGTCGTAAATTTTTTACCCCACCCCAACCCTCCCCTTAGTAAGGGGAGGGAGTAAGAAATTCACAGATGATTTAGGATTGCTATATACTGCAATAATTGTCTGCGCTGTCAATGCCTAAATCTGAGATGCGATCGACAAATCACCTATTCTGTTTCCTAGAAATATTTGCCAGCGAAGGCGGTATTCAATCCTACGTTCAAGACATTTTCAAAGCTTACGTGTCCATAACCGCAGGGAAAAAGTCGCCGCCGCAAGCTGAAGTTTTGCTGTTGCGAGATTCCGAAGACTGCAACAATCCTTACGAGTCAAAAAATCTGAAATTTTATTACCTCAAAACTCAGCGTCCCTGGTTGGGCCGTTTTAAGTTTGCTACAATATTACTAACTCGCTTGCTGCAACAACGACCGAAACGGGTTTTTTGCGGTCACATCAAACTCGCACCGCTAATTCAAATTCTGTGCGAACCATTGGGAATTCCCTACACAATTTTAACTTATGGGAAGGAAGTGTGGGAACCGCTTCCGCCCAAATATCAAACAGCAATGAGACAAGCTGACAGTATTTGGACTATTAGCAGGTACACGCGCGATTCCCTACGGGATAGCTTCGCCGCGCGTACTTGCGAAATTAACAACTTAAATCCCGAAAAATTCCAAATAGTGCCTTGTACTGTAGATGAAAATATATTTACCACGGGGCCGAAGCCACAGGATTTATTAGAGCAATACAATTTGGTTGGTGCTAAAATATTGATGACTGTAGCCAGATTGCGATCGACAGATAGTTACAAAGGTGTCGATGTCACCATTCAAGCTTTGCCACAAATAGCAAAAACTTTTCCGAATGTGAAATACTTAGTTATTGGCAGAGGAGACGATCGACCTAGATTAGTCAAACTTGCTGAAGATTTGGGAGTTACCGAAAGAGTAATATTTGCCGGTTTTGTAGCGACAGAAAATTTACCAGCACATTACCAGTTGGCCGATGCTTATGTAATGCCCTCCCAGGAAGGGTTCGGTATAGTTTATTTGGAAGCGCTGGCTTGCGGAGTACCCGTACTCGCGGGGGACGCGGACGGGTCGGCAGATCCGCTGCAAGATGATAAACTGGGATGGCGAGTTCCTCACCGAGATTCAGCAGCAGTAGCGGTTGCTTGTGTGGAAATGCTGCGAGGAGAGGATAAAAGGTGCGATCGCCACTGGTTGAGGGAACAAACCCTGGCCAAATTTAGTTTTGAATCCCTTTGTCAATCCTTACAAGGAATTTTTCAACCCTCTGATTCAGATAAACTTATGCCGTAGAGAGCGGTTTCTGGGTGTACAATGGGAAAATTAACTCGATCGACCGCCGGAATTTCTGAGTAGGATAGAGTTATGCCTACCTGCAAAGACACCCAAGGAGACCACAGTGAACCAAGGCACCCCCAAAATATCTTTCAAGCTACCCCGTATTAGTAATTGGCTGATACTGCTGGGCATCGCGTATTTGTTGGTGTCTATTGGTTTGGGTTGGATAGTTAAATCAGTGTTGATTTTAGTAGCTTTTTTGGTGCTGACGCCTGTGGTCGCATTTTTCGCGCTTCAGTTGTGGCTGAAAAGCAATTTAATTACGGACAATTGTCCCGTTTGTCAATACGAATTTACAGCTTTAAATCAAACTCAGCTTCAGTGTGCCAACTGTGGCGAACCTCTGAAAATAGAGGAAGGTCATTTTAGTCGCTTGACACCGCCCGGTACGATCGATGTTACCGCAGTAGAAGTATCATCGGTTCAACAGTTAGAAGATTAACCGATTTTAGATTTTAGATTTGGGATTTTAGATTGGAGAATTGTTGAATGTTAACTGCTAACGGCTAACTGTATTACCAATTCCCATCCCTAAAATTACTTTTCCAAGCGCACTGCATACCACTGCAAAAATTTTCCAGCCCCGACATCTAATTCACAATAAGTATTAATTAAATACTTGGCTTGAGCTTCCACGCCCGATATTTTATTCACGTCCTGCGGCAAATCTTCGTGTTTCTCGGTTAAGACGGCTTTCAGCTTTTCTAACAGTTCCGCCGCAGTCAAAAACTGCTCTGGCTGGTTTGTTTCTAACACCACAAAAGTGTCTTCGTCATACAGTGACATAGTTTCAAAGGTTGAGGTTAATTATTTCTAAAGTTTCGTACACTTAAGCGATCGAAAGTATAAACTCTTAATTACAATTTTTCAGCCCCGGCTCGATCGTGTTACAATTGAACAACATCAGAATTCCTAGCGGATTACCGTTATTAACTTACTTGTTAACTTACTTGTTAACCGAGTTGTCAACAGATCCGACACAGCATTTCTGAGGAGATTTGTCAAGTGCAAATTTGTCAAGTGTCAAATTGTCAAGAAATATTCGATCGGCTGTATCTAATTATAACTGGCACTATACATTCCCATGATCACATCTTCCACTTCAACCCCAGTTGCGCGCAAACCCTCTAAATCAGAAGGTCTCAAAGAACGCAGCAACTATTTACGAGAACCCGTTGCGACTGAATTGTTACAAGAAACTACCCACTTCACCGAAGAGGGGATTCAGATTCTCAAATTTCACGGCTCGTACCAGCAAGACAACCGCGACAATCGAGTTAAAGGACAAGAAAAAGACTATCAGTTCATGCTCCGCACCCGCAATCCCGGCGGGTTCACTCCGCCGCAATTATACCTAGCCTTAGACAAGCTATCTGAAGAATACGGCAACCACACGCTCCGCGTCACAACGCGCCAAGGTTTCCAACTGCACGGCGTGTTGAAAAAAAATCTTAAAGTAGTGTTTTCCTCAATTATTAAAAATATGGGGTCAACCTTGGGAGCTTGCGGCGACTTGAACCGCAACGTCATGGCACCGCCAGCACCATACAAAAATCGCCCAGAATACCAGTATGCGCTGCAATACGCCAACAATGTCGCCGATTTGCTGACACCGCAAACCGGTGCTTATTACGAAATTTGGTTGGACGGCGAAAAAGCTGTTTCAGCCGAGGAAGACCCCGCAGTCAAGGCCGCGAGACAGAAAAACGGCAACGGCACAATCTTTAGCGACGACAAAGAAGAACCGATTTACGGCAGCCATTATATGCCGCGCAAGTTCAAGTGTTCCGTTACCGTGCCGGGAGACAATTCAATTGACTTGTACTCTCAGGATTTGAGCTTGGTGGTAATTACCAATGAAGCTGGCGAGTTGCAAGGTTTTGACGTGTTTGCTGGCGGCGGTTTGGGCCGTACTCACAACAAAGAAGAGACTTTTGCGCGGGTTGCGGATGAGATTTGCTATGTGGCCAAGGACGATGTTTACGATTTGGTCAAGGCAATTGTAGCAACCCAGAGAGATTACGGCGATCGCACAGACAGACGGCACGCGCGGCTGAAGTACCTGATTAACGACAAAGGCGTACAGTGGTTCCGCGAAAAAGTAGCCGAATATTTTGGCAAGCCACTAGAAGCCTTTAAACCGCTGCCAGAGTGGAAGTATTTGGATTTCTTGGGCTGGCACGAACAAGGAGACGGCAAGCTGTTTGTCGGCATTTCTGTGGATAATGGCCGGATCAAGGATGAAGGTTCATTTCAGCTAAAAACAGCTTTGCGGGAAATCGTGCAGAAGTACAACTTGCCGATACTGGCGACACCGCACCAAAACGTGCTGATTTACGATGTTTCGCCGGATATCAAACAGGAAATTCAGGGAATACTCGATCGATGCGGCATTCAGCGAGAAACTGATCTCGACCCATTGGTGCGCTATGGGATGGCTTGTCCAGCAATGCCGACTTGCGGGTTAGCGATTACCGAGTCTGAGCGCGTGATTCCCAGCATTTTAGAGCGAATTCGCGCACTTTTGACCAAAGTTGGCTTGGCAGACGAGCATTTTGTGGTGCGGATGACGGGTTGCCCAAATGGATGCGCCCGCCCTTATATGGCAGAATTGGGGTTTGTCGGGAGTTCGCCGGAATCCTACCAGATTTGGCTGGGCGGTTCTCCCGACCAAACGCGGCTGGCAAAACCCATTGAGGAAAAGCTGCACGTCAAGGATTTTGAAGCTTTTCTGGAGCCGATTTTTGTTTATTTCAAGCAAAAACGGCAACTGAGCGAGAGTTTTGGCAATTTTTGCGATCGCGTCGGGTTAGAATCTATCCGTCAATTTGTAACCAACTACCAATCTGCTGACTCGATGACAACTGAGATAAATGAATTAGAAGTTACGTCTAGTAACGGCGATGAAAACGAGACTGCCACTGCTGGCGGTGGCAAAGTCCGCCGTCGAATTAGCGTCCGCGATGAAATCTACAACGAGCTCAAGGAAGAAGCAGCCCGTCAGGGCAAGCCGATTACGCAGCTAGCTACAGAAGCGATTTCCACTTATTTAAAGAAGATTAAGGAGGAAGGATAAGCCGATTTTCGATAGTATTCAATAGACTTCTGGCAACAGCAATATAAAGGCAGAGCATTTGCAGAAAAAACTTGAATTTGTAAAATAATTCCGGTTGTAGATGCTTTGCCTTTATAGTTTTTTGAACAGTTGAAACCCCGCCTGCCTATCTCCTCTCATTCTCTCTTCCTCTGCGTTCTCTGCGTTCTCTGCGGTTAAATAAAAAAAATCTCTAATAGAAAACGAACAATCCCCAATTCAATGCCTCAACTACAAAGATTAGCAGTTACAGCAGCTCAAATTTGCGATCGCCAAATCGACCTAACTAGAGAACAGCAGCATTATTTAAATCGAGTGCTACGTTTGCAAGCGGGCGATCGATTTATTGCGATGGACGGGCGAGGGCATTGGTGGTTAGCAGTCCTAGAAGTACGGGAAACCGGGTTATTTGCCTCGATAGCAGAGGAGATTGCTGTGAACAGGGAGCTACCCGTGGAAGTAACTTTGATGGCGGCATTGCCCAAGGGAAACGGTTTTGACGAGGTTGTGAGGCAGGCGACGGAGTTGGGTGTGGCAAGTATTGTGCCGGTAACGAGCGATCGAACTTTGCTCAAACCAAGTGCTCAGAAAGTCGATCGGTGGAGAAGAATTGCTGCGGAGGCGGCGGAACAGTCGGAACGTCAACTTGTGCCGACGATTTTAGATCCTATTTCGTTTGATTTTGCTGTGAAAAATTGCGGTCAAAAATATCGATATATCTGTGTGGCTCGCGGGGAGAATCGGCATTTGTGGGATTGTTTGTTGGGTAATTTAGAACCCCCCCAGCCCCCCTTGGTAAGGGGGGAGCAAGAATTAGAACCCCATTTTGTAGGGGCGGTGCCCCCGTGCCCGCCCCCTGGGGGAGAATTATCGATTGTCATAGCTATTGGCCCGGAGGGTGGATGGACTGAGGGTGAGGTGGAAAGGGCGATCGAATTGGGTTTTGAAGCTGTTTCTTTGGGGAGTAGAATTCTGAGAGCGGTGACAGCTCCGATTGTGGCTTTGTCTTTAGTTGGCGCGGCCTTTGAGAAGTGCTAATATCCACCAAGCCGATCGGAGACTTGATGGGTTTGGCGATCGCAGCTAAAATGTAAATAGATAATTATCATAGGAGTAATATGTTACAGTCAGTAGAGGGGATATACCGAAATGGCAAAATTGAGTTATTGGAAATGCCTGCCGACATAGAAGAAGCGCAAGTTATTGTTACTTTTATGCCAAAATTAGGGTTAGTAAACTTGCAATCTCGCGGTATCAACCAGGAACAAGCCGCCGATTTACGGGTTCGGTTGAGTAGATTTGCTCCTGATTGGGAACTACCGGAGATGGATGCTTACGATGCCTTATAGTCGCGGTGATGTGGTTTTGGTTTTGTTTCCCAGCTCGGATTTGCGTACTGCGAAACGCCGTCCAGCTTTGATAGTTCAAGCTAATAATCTGGGGACTGGTTTAGGGCAAACAATTACGGCAATGATTACTAGCAACTTAGCCCGTTCAGGACACCCAAGCCGGGTTTTTGTTTCCCTAGCAACACCGGAAGGGCAGCAAACGGGATTGCTAGCTGACTCGGTAATTATGACAGACAATCTTGTGACGCTTCTAGAAGTTGAAATCGATCGCAAAATTGGTATTTTGTCGGATATGGTGGCAGTGGATGCAGCACTCAAGCACACTTTTGGAATCTGATAAAAAAAGGCGTTTTAATTCAGTAAATATAAAAAAACACTTAAATTAATCAAATCAACTCTGTCTCGTGTTAAGAGGAATTATCAGATAAATGGGTTGAGGAGGAATGAAAATAGAGTTGAGGAAAGGTCGATCGCTCTTTTGGTCGATTCCCTACGGGATAGCTTCGCTTCACGCACTTTTGGCAATTTTTGGTACAACATCAGTTTCTGCACAATCTCCGAGCTTTCCCATTGCTCAACAGATTAATTGCGATCGCCCGCAAGGAGATGTGCAAGTCAGAGCTTGTATTCGGTTGAATTACGAAGCCTCGGATCAACGACTTAACGAGATTTACAAACAACTGATTTCCCAATTGAGCGGCGAAGAGCGGGCGCTACTTTCCGAAGCACAATTAGGGTGGATTCAGTTAAGAGATAAAACCTGTGAATTTGAAGTTTATAAAAATCGTGGCGGTACGGGTTATCGAGGTTTCCTCAATGAATGTTTGGATCGCATGACGAAACAGCGCACTGCGGAATTAGAAAAGTATTTAAAACAGAGATAGAATAGGAAGTACAGCGTACAATACCTGACAACAATAAATAGAAACAAGTATTTATGAAAACCCGATCGCCCTTCACCCTCACCCTCACCCTCACCATCATCTCAGCAATTGTCACCACCACCGTCCCAGCAGTTTTCGCCCAGCGACCGCCATCAGCCAACGAAATATACATCGATAAAAATTGCCAGAGCAACCAGCAACTAGCACAACTTGAAAGATTCACTATCTTTAGCAGAAACGAATTTACAACTAACGGTCAAAACTATTGGTTCTACGCCGCCCGCTATCTAGACGGATCCGTGCTTTTCTGTACCTCACAACCCAACTTCAACCAACCTAAACCTCTAACAGCAAAACAAATACAATCCCAATTTATTGACAAAATAGTCCGAGACCCCAACAACAAAACAGCCTTTATCATCGCAGTCAGAAACGGAAATGGCCCTGGTGCAACAACCACAAATTACCGCTTAGATTTGAGCAATGTCGATCGACCAAAAGTCACCTCTCTCTCTCCCTCCTAGAGCGCCGAGAAACCTTAAAAGAAGGCGAATCCCGCGAACACGCCTTCCAAGGACGCGCAGGTCAATCTATGACGATCGACCTCAAAAGCAGAGCATTCGACCACAACATAACACTGTTCGACACCAGCGGCAAAAATATTTCCCAAAAAACAGGCAACTCCCAGAATCGCCGAGAGTCTCAACTCACCGTAAAATTGCCTAGTAACGGCACTTATAAAATAGTTGTTAAAGGATGCGATCGCACAAGCAAAGGTACTTACACATTAAGCGTTAATTCCAATCAGCTTTAACTCAATTTAAACCAAGTGCTAAGCAAACTCAAAAACAGGTGTTTCAATCACCCTAATAGGCTTTCTCTCTTCCCAAATCATCTTCTGCAACTGTTCTACAGTTTCAGGTGAAAAAAAGCGCTCTCCCGTTTCCACACACACTCTAGCAGGAACATTTTCAATGATAATAAACTTACCATTGATTTCAAGGGTATAACTTACTTTTTCTTCCACCATTGTTTCTAGCCAAATATCATTGTTCATTTTGATTTATCCTTAACTTAAAATTACTCCAGATTTTCGGTTCTGGTTCGTATAAAGTAATGATTTTTACCAAAGGACGAGATGGATAACTGCACTGAACGTGCAAAGGTCTATTGCCAATGGTCAAACCGAAAATCAAACAGCTTGGGCCATATTTGTCATCGGGATACTCTTCGATAACTTCACCGGCCATTATTGCTTCCCGGAGTTCTTGTACTCTGATACGGCGAACTATGCTTTGGTTTACTGCGTGTTGTGAAAGCTCAAAATCATTTTTGACAATTTTGACACGTATTTTTTCAATGATTGTCATAGTTTCATATCATATAAGCTGTCGCGCCTGTAAATTGCATATTCAGGGCGGGCGGGACGCTAGGGCCCCTACTCCCCACAAGAGTTAGATTGTTTTTTGACAGACAACTTAAATGCAGAACAGCTTAGGCATCCTAAATCATTTGTAAATTTCTTACTCCCTCCCCTTGATAAGGGGAGGGTTGGGGTGGGGTCAAAAATTTACGACTCCTGCAAGGATTGCTATATCTATAAGTTAACACAACAGCAAAATTTTTTAACCAGTGGCGAAACCACCCAAACATCAGCCAAGATAGAAACAACGCCATTCCCCCAATCGCCATGACAGACATCAACCAAATAGTCGCCGCCCTCGATGGTAAAGAATACAAACAAGCTGCCCAACTCATCAAAAAACTACAAAAAGACTCCCCCGAAAATCCGTGGGTACAATACTATATCGCCCGCTACTACGAACTCACCAACAAGCTCGAAAAAGCCCAAACAACCTACAAACAAATACTCCGCGACATCACCAACCCCAAAATCCTCTCCCAGACCCGCCAAGCTATTCAACGGATTGAAACCGCACAACAAAACCTCCGCCAACAAGCCATAGAAACTGCTAAAAACGACCCCAGCAACCTCGAACCCGGACTCCTCATCCTCGAACCCGTGAGTCCCGAAAACAAAGCCGCAGCCGTACAAAATATCAGCAGAATATTTAAAATCGACGCCTACACAACCCGGATGCAAATCCAAAGCCGCGGCTGGAGACTCTACAAAACTGGCCCCATCGCCGAACTCCGAATTTATGGTCAAGAACTCATCAACGCCGGCATTCCCGTATTTTGGGCAACCTTAAGCGATATTCAAAAAATCCAAATCTTCCGAGTGCAACACTTCCAGTCTCTCTCTTCTCCAGCCGTTGTTTGCAAAGATAAACTCTCACGACTCGGTGCGATCGAATTTAGCTGGTCAGAAGTTACCCAAAGAGTAGAAGGCTTGTTGCCGATGTTCATCGAAGTCATGGACTACTCGCCCAACCGAAGAAAGGATCAATTTCGCCACAGAGAAATCCGGCAAGATTACGCTCAAATCTGTGACTTACACATTCCCAGCAGAAACTGCATTCTGCGAATTTGCGACCAAAGTTACGAATTTCAACAAGGAGTTGACTTCACCAAAGCTTCTGCCGATATCCCCACTTCACCGAACCCGAAAAACAAAACATCGACAGTCAAAAACTCTCAACAAATGCCTCAAAGTACCACCAGAATTAACTGGAATAACTTATTGGAAATATTCGATCGCCAGCTTGACGTTACAGTTTGGTCAGAATTTACGCCCTTTGCCGAGACAGTGCTCGATTACACTAATATGTTGAGCAAGATCGAATCTCATATAGAAGTCGAGCGCAAATCAGAAACTCCTTGGGACTCAGCTTTTCAGCTATACAGCGGATTAGCCTTCCTCAGAAACCCAGAAAATAGGGAATAGAACAAATAGTTAAAATTAAAAATGAGCAATCCCATTTTTAAATTGTTAACGCCAGCATTGGGAATTATCCAATGCCCAATTCCCTATTATCAATTCCCAATTTCCTACTTCGTTTTCACCTGACGAGCCATTTCCCGGAAATTGTTCATGCTGGGGCCAGGGCTCCGACGACTTCCAGTTGGTGTCGGCATTAAATTATTAGGAGCAAAAGTCCGATTCGGTTCAGCTTGACTCGGCACTTTGCCGTTAGTTGCTGCAACCGCAGGTACCTTCGCAGGTTCGGGAGTATTAGCAGGAACGCTAGCGACTGGTTCCTTGTCTTTCTTAGACTTTTTCTCTACCTTAGCCTTCTTAGCAGGTTCAGACTTCTCAGACTTTTCAGACTTAACAGGCTCAACTTTTGCCGGTGCGATCGCCACAGGCTCAGACTTCGCAGGCGCAACTTTTGCTGGTTCCTTCGCTCCCGATTCACCCAAATCTAGGAAATATTCAGACTTTTTCAAGCCCAATAGTCTGCCGAAAAAGCCGAAAATACCGCCGAAGAAATTTTTGATAAAACCAAACATTAGACTTACTCCTTTTGTTCTTTTAGAGAAATTTTTACAAGCTTGTCAACAAAATTAGACTACGAGGTAAGGCAACTTTTGTCTACATTTCTTAATCAAAATTTACATTTTGCTGTATCTAAGCTACCTCATCAAAGCAAATTACTAAGTATAAATACCAGGCTGCTTTGCACTTATTTACAAGTATCTCAGAATTTGTTAGGGATTCCCACTAATGGTCGATCGTACCTCGATCCGATTGGCTAGCTGTCCTAGTAGGGGTAAAACTCCCTAGGGGAGTGATTTATGCTGTAATTAGCAAGCAATTTTCTTTTCAAATGAACAGTTCGCTCGATCGCAATCCCGTCATCCTGATACACGGCATCTGGGACACAAAGATGATTTTCAGCAAAATGTCCGCCCGCCTCACCCAACTCGGATGGTCAGTCCACAGCCTCAACCTCACCCCCAACGACGGTAGCCTCAGCCTCGACTTACTCGCCAAGCAACTCGCAGACTACATCTCTGAAACCTTCGACCCAGAACAATCTTTAGACATAGTAGGCTACAGCATGGGCGGCATCGTCAGCCGCTACTACGTCCAGCGACTCGGAGGAATCAACCGCGTACAGCGTTTCATCACCCTCTCTTCCCCCCACCACGGCACCCTCACCGCCTATTCCCTACGCCTACCAGGATACCTGGATATGCGCCCCGATAGTGGCTTGCTGCGCGATTTGAATCAAGATGTGACAATGCTCAAACGCATAAACTTTACATCAATGTGGACGCCATTTGACATAATGATTGTACCGGCGAACAGCTCCCAAATGCCAGTAGGTAAAGAAGTTAAAGTCAACGTTTTGCTGCACCGCCAAATGGTGACAGAAGCCCTAAGTATTAACGCAATAGTTGAAGAACTCAAAGCACCTATAGAAAATAAAATTCCCACTGAAAAATGAATAGCAATTTCAGCCGCAACCCAGTCTTGCTAATTCACGGAATCTTCCGAAAATCGGGAATTTTTCACAAAATGTCTGCCTACCTGACCCAACTGGGATGGTCAGTCTACACCCTCAATCTTTCGCCCCATTGGGGCAACGCCAGCATAGACGAATTAGCCCAACAAATAGCAGATTATATAGACAAAACCTTTGCGCCTGAACAGCATTTAGATATAGTAGGATGGAGCATGGGCGGCTTAGTAACTCGCTACTACCTGCAAAGGTTAGGCGGCCTTAACCGAGTGCAGCGCTTTATTGCCATATCTTCTCCTCACAGCGGTACTTGGATGGCTTACACTCTCTGGGGAAAAGGCTGCGTTCAAATGCGTCCTGGCAGTGCTTTTCTGGAAGATTTAAATCGAGATGCAGGATTGTTAGAAAAGCTCAATTTTACTTCGATTTGGACAGATTGGGATTTCATCATCGTACCCGCTTCTAGTTCCCAAATATCGGCGGCCAAAGAAGTTAAATTGTCGGTTTTTGCCCATGCCATGATGGCGAGGCATTCCAGCAGTTTAAAAGCGGTCGCTGAAGCACTGTCAGAACCCTTAAAGATTGATAAATAGCTGGCTGTAAAGTAAAACGCTCTGCTTTGAAAACCTCGATTTTTTTTTAAAATTAGGGGTTCGGTCTTCGGTATTTTCGAGTCTAGCTAGACGGATTTAAAATTTATTGATATAATCTTAATTGACACCCATAAAATCAACAATTATGATCGTCCTGCCCAAACTGGAAAATCTGCGAGACACTCTGCCTATAGAAGGAGCAGTTCGCATTGAATTAGTGGAAGGAATACCGATTTTCCGAGCCTCTACAACAGTCAAAAATCGCATAGAAGAACTGTTGGAAAAACAACAAAATTTGCAACTCAATCCCGAAGAAGACCAAGAACTGAATCTTTACGAAGAAATCGACGATTACCTCAGTTTTGTCAATCGAACTGTCCGCAATCTTTTCTTGGGCCAGATTCAGCCTACAGTATAGAAATGTCAGCTCGCCGTCAAATTCCTGAGAATATCCAAAATCAAGTTCGTCAGAGAGCAAACTGTCTGTGTGAATATTGCCATGCTTCCGAACAATGGCAGTATGTAGAGTTTACGATCGAGCACATCATTCCTCTCACTAAAAAAGGGAGTAACAATATTGACAATTTGGCACTAGCTTGCTTTCATTGCAACCGTCAAAAATCCGATAAAACTACAGCCATAGATACCCAGTCGAGTGTAGAATTACCATTGTTTAATCCCAGACAAGATACCTGGAACGAACATTTTATTTGGTCGGCGGATGGATTATCAATAGTTGGTTTAACTACAATTGGACGAGCTACAGTTACAGCATTAGTCTTAAATCGAGAAAGAGTTATTAATATTCGTACTGCTGACAAAGCTATAGGGCGACATCCACCAGCAGGTGATTTGATTCAATCCGAAAGTTGATATGCTGAAGTGCATTTAAATTGTATAGTCAAATTTAAGAAAATTCTTGTGGGGAGTAGGGGTTGGGCGTCTCGCCCGCCCCAAAAAGACAATTTAGATGCCCAACAGTTTATGCTGCAACTGGTTGTTATTTCGCGCAGCAATCAAACAGCATCCCCAACTTCAGCGTATTCGCTGCGGCCAAAAATTGCTTCAGCTTCACAATAATACTTGAACTCAAGTATATTGTGGAAAGGGTCTTCTAAGAAGAAAGTGCGGTGTTCTGTAGGCAAACCAACAAATCGCCGTCTCGGTTCTTGATAGAAATTTAAGTTGTTTTGCTGGGCTTTCTCTAACAACGCTTCCCAGTCAGCTTCGGAAGTAAAAATTAACCCAAAATGCCGGGGATAGATGCCTCGCTGAGGCGTCAAAGGTTCGCGGCTGACGTGGGCGACAATTTGATGGCCGCACAAACCCATAATCGCAGAATTAGGCGATTCGCGACCTAGTTGGCAGCCGAGCCCGTCTACATAGAACGCTTTGGTTTGGGCAATATCGGTCACGGGGAAGGCAAGATGAAATAAGACTTGGTTCATGGAGGTAGTAAATGCAGAATTCAGAATTGTTCTTTAATTATTTATCTTGGTCTAATCCTTGGTTGATGGCGATCGCCCTAAATACATTTTTACTCACGATCGCCACCATTGCTCCTAAAAAATTGCTCACTCCTGCTGGGCAATTTCACGGCTGGGTATTGGGCGTCCTCATCTGGGGCTGTTTGGGATGGCAAGGCTATGCTGTCGTGATGTTTTACTTTCTTGTCGGATCGGGAGTTACGCGCATCGGCAAAGCCCAAAAAGAAGCAGAAGGCATAGCCGAAAAGCGTTCAGGCGCCAGAGGCCCAGAAAATGTCTGGGGTTCGGCTTTAACCGCTACTCTTTGCGCTTTGGGAGTTTTGGCATTATCTATTTTAGGAGATACAGGCGAGATGTCTGTTTTAGGAGAGACAGGCAAGATGTCTGTTTTAGCAGACACAGGCAAGATGCCTGTGCCACAAGATGCTATTTCCCTGTTATTGCTGGGTTACGCGGCGAGTTTTTGCACCAAACTTTCCGATACCTGCGCCAGCGAAATCGGCAAAGCTTACGGGAAGCGGACTTTTTTGATTACCAGCTTGCAACCTGTACCCAGGGGTACGGAAGGGGCCGTAAGTTTGGAAGGAACGATCGCGGGTATTGTCGGCTCAATTTTGATTGCGCTTTTAAGTTGGGCCGTAGGTTTAATTGACTTGACAGGGATTGTTTTTTGTGTTATTGCAGCTTTTATTGCCACGAACATAGAGAGTGTGATTGGGGCGACGGTGCAATCAAAGTTTGAGTGGCTGACGAACGAGGTGGTAAATTTTTTCAATACGCTCATAGGAGCGATCGCAGCGATTATTTTAGCGGCGACCTGGAGAGCTTTTTTAGCTTAGGAATGAGAATTAAATAACTTCCACTCTTGAAAGTGGGATGGGCGTCCCGCCCATCCCACAATAACAATTAAAATTGTAAGTTATTTAATTCGCGATCCTTAGTTAATCCTGGACGCATTCGCGGCCCAAGAAACCTAGTTTTTTACGAGAATTCAAACGATTAACGCAGTATTTTTGGAAAAAAAGTCGGTTGCGCCATCCAGGGCTATTAGCTATTAATCATTAGTCATTAGTCTCAAGCAATCAACTCATGACTAATGATTAATAGTTAATCAAACTAAGCGTCGTCCTGCGGCCCAAAAACCATTTGTAAAATCATCGTCGGTTCGCCCCGCTTGTGATAGCGATCGGCCCAATTGCGAATAATTTCATCTAATTCCTCAAGGGCTTGGTCGAGCCGTTCCGGCGGAATATCCAAAGTCTCCATAATTCGCATCACCTTCGGTTGTTTTTCCGCCCAATCCTTCATCAGCCGGAAATATCTAGCCGTATCCTCAACCATAGTAAATGTCCGCTCTTCCTGCTCTGCCGGAGAGTAAGTAGCGCGAGTGAGGGCATAAAACGGCATTCCCCAAGGAGAATCAATGCGAGTCACTGTCCCAGAATAGATCAAGCGTCGCTTAATGTGTTCTGCTAGAGCTTCGCTCAAAGGCATTCGTCTTTCTGGAGACATATCTTCTTGCGATCGCCTGTGCAGAAACTCGATCAACTCCATAAACTGAAAAGAATTGATCAGTTGAGCATCAGGCGGATTCGGAGGAATCTTGCCTTCGAGATATTTTTTTTCATCTACAGTCAAATTGTTTCCCGGAATGCGAGGGCGTCCCGGCATCCAACCATACTGTTCCAGCCAGACATAAGGAAACTGAATCAAATATCTAGGTTCTTGGGAACCCAACATTTTCAGCAATTTTCCCTGAGTCAGAGCTTCCCGGACTTCCTCAACAATCACCTTCACCCGTTTAGGCTCAATGTGATGCAAATGTCCAGTCATCCGCAGGTTGTTGTCCTGCTCCATATAAGTCATATAAATGGCACACTTAGCCGCCGTTGCGGCCGCGTCTAGAAACGCCCCGTGCCTGTGCCCACTGGTTCTCATGGCGCTAAACGCCAGATATAGCATGATCTGATCCATTGCACTAGGGCTGAGGCTTTTGACCAGATCTAAAGAGTCATTTTTCATCACTATCCCCGAAATAGCCAAATTAGGAGGCATTTTGTCATCCTCCATTAAATTATTGCGAGAGCGCCGAATCAAGCATAGCCGACTGTTGCCGGAAAGCTTGCCAGCTACCCTAATATTCAGGTTAGTTAATTTCCCTGAGGTAACAGGGGCATGGGCTTAAAGGCTATCAACACCGCATAAGTGGTTCTTATTGGTGGCCAATTTAAGTAGATTGCTGCACCCTCTGCGCTGACAGTTTACCTATATATAAGTTAGTTATCGCAAGTTAATTATAGTGCAGCGGTTGAAAATTAAACCCTACCTGTGGGGGGGAGAAGGTAAATAACTGTTGCGATGCCAAGAATTTGAGGCGACTCCGAGCCCCTAATTCTTGAATAGTCATGGATGCCCAAACCCGGTTTTATCAACTAAAATAAGGCTGTTGCATAATTGCGGGAAGATTTTGATAGTTTTGTGGGATGGGATCTCGTTGCCCGTCCGCTGTATTTTCACAGCAGGCGGGACACCCCACAAGAATCCTCCTCAAATTGTGCAACCCCAAAATAAGGGGTGGAGCGCGAGGGATATCGTTTGAAAAACCCAGATGATCCGAGGCCTGTGGTTAGTGCTTGTTTAATTGAAGCGTTTTCAATACAAAACCGCCACATACTAGAATCTATCTCTAGGTAGATGGCGGTTTCCCGTTTATATGCTAACATATTTCAAACAAAAAACAATCTTCTCAGAACTGTCCACAAAAAGTGCAGTTGTCGCTTAACCTGAAACACTAGAATTCCAGAAAATCCGATCGAGCGATCGAATGAACGGCCCAAAGCAACTCAGTTGTGGTAATCACTTGCGTCCAGTGCGATTAGAAATCTTGTAGCGGATGAGTGTAAACATTAGACTCGGTAAAATCCCTGCGGTTGCCTCGCCTCTTAATAGGACGCTCGGGCTTTTGTTGAGTTTGGGCTGACAACATATATTGGGCGGTGGCAGTTTCGAGCATGGGGAGTGAAGATTCAAAAGCTTGAGCGGCGCTGGCACTCAAGGTAATGCCCAACAGGCTCAGTAAAGCAATTGCAGTGTAGGTTTTCATGGGTAGTATTCGTCTCAGTATCTATTTAGAGATACGACATTTACCCAGACCTATCAGGATGAATTTCCCTGAAATTATCAAACTATAGAATTAGGAATCAGGAATCAGGAATCAGGAATCATAAGGAAGAAGGAAAAAGAAAGAAGGAAAAAGGCTTTAGTTAAGCTATCGCGCCTTTAAATTGTCTCCTAAAATCCTTGTATAAAAAGCGGAAAATTATCTTTACCTCTCCCTTTCTCACCCTCTCCCCCTCCCGAAGCAACAGACACTTTAGATGCGTAGCATCTGATCTATGAGAGCAGCCAGAAGTCGATGTAAAATGAAATAAAATCTCTTGCTTCAGTAATAAAAAAAATCCTAATTGCACTACCCAGAAGGTTGCAATAATATACAAAACCGCCAAATACGAGCTTCAATGTCTCGATAGATGGCGGTTTAAGGTTTATATGCTATCATCACATAAAAGAATATCCTAATGACTGTAAACAAGAAATGCAGTTGCCTTGGAAACCAGAAAAACTATCATCCCAGGAAATCAGATTCAGCGCTCGACACGGGCGGCAGAAACTAACTCAATAACGGAAATCGCTTTCGTCCAATGTCATTAAAATGCTTGTAGTTGATGAGTGTAAAGATTAGGTTCACTGAACTCTCGGCGTCCGCTGCCTCTTTCAGGAGAACGATCGCCCCTTTGTTCGGTTTGGGCGGATAAAATGTATGAAGCGGTGGCAACTTCCAGCAGTCCGACGAGGGATTCAAAGGCTCGAACGACAGTGGCGCTCAAAGTAACGCCCAAAAGACTCTGTAAAGCAATCTGTAAAGCAATTGGTGTGTAAGTTTGCATGGGGTTAGTATCCGTGTCATTGTCTATTAACTGATACGGACTCTCCCCGATCTATCAGGATAAATTTCTGTGAATTTTTCGGATCTCTGCAAAAAACCTCACCTCTTCAATTCTACTGAGTCCGCCAGCAGCCAAGCACCTGCCGAATTCAGCCTGCCCCATACTGTCAGAGGCTTTTCGGTTTCGCAACTGTGTAAAAATCTGTCGGTTTCCGAGTCCAAAGTCACGAGTTGCCAAGTTTGACCGGCCGCAGATGCGGGGCTTGTCAGCGTTAGTGTCCAGTCTTGTTCGCGGAGGCGACGGAAAATGCCAGAAAATTGGCTGTGGGTATTTGCTGTTTGACTGCTTGGTTTTTCTACTGACTCCTGACATTCGCCGCTGGCGGGATATGCTTGGGGTCGATCGAGATAATAGCGTTGCCAATCGAGCCAGTCCGATCGATCCCGTGTCAAATTAAATAAAGGAATAACCGCCGCACTCGCCTCGGAATCTTGCAGCAAAGCTTCCTGCAAAACTCTCACCGGCAAGTCCCGCGGCTGACATCCAGATTCCGCGCACAAAGCCGCCGCCATCCCCGCCGCCTGTCCAATATTCATTACCGTCGGTTGCAAGCGAGTTGCACCGTTAGCGATGTGAGATACGGAAATATTTTTTTCGCAGACTAGCAAACCGTCCGTACTCGCAGGAATTAGCGCGCTGTAAGGAATGGTAAACGGAGTTCCAGTCCAGCGGCCGCCCCAGCGGATCGATTTTGGCTGCAAGGGAATGTCGCCACTGGGGTAGTGGTGGTCATTGGCATAGTTGCCGATCGCAATTGTTTCACAAATACCCTCAGAATTTATCGGCAACTTCGCGACTCTTCCACCGACAATAGGCAAAATATCTTGTTCTGTGACTGTACTTATCCCTCGCAAGCGGCGACTTTCTCGGTAGTAAGGATGTAAGGCAAAGGAAGAAAGAAGGGAAGAATTTTGTTGATTGTCGATCGTTGAAATGGGGAAAATATTCTGTGCTAAGCCGTAGCGGGGGCCGAGTTGCGTTTGAATGAAGCGGGCGAAACTTTGAGTATGCCAGAGACTTTCTTGCAGGAATTCTTGTCGAGATGCTTCAGATGCAATTAGTCGATCGACCCCTTCACCATAATCATTACCTCGAATCGGCCAATTAATCATCAACAATCCCCCCGGAAGCCTGCCGTAATTGAGAAATTGTTCGGGAGTGTAACCGTCCCAAGCACCGATAAATCGATCGGGATTCTCAACAGGCGGCGCAGGAATTTCTGGCGCCAGCGCACCTTTACCAAAATCCTGCATGATTGCCACCCAAGTCGGAGCTTGCACCGAATAACGCTCTGTGAGAGCATTAGAGGCAGCCGGCGCGCTGGGTTCTCCCCACTCGGCTTGGAATTCCCAACCCCAGCGGTGCCCAACATCCGCTAAAGCCAGCAAATCTCCCAATTCCGTTGCATCCAAAGTGATTTTGGCCGAAACCGTAAAATCTGCAAACTGAACGCCAGAAATGCGAGATTCTTCAAATAGCACATCTTGAGCTTTTTGTCCACAAATCCACTGTAAGTTCGGCAAACATTTAACCCAATCAGCGAAAATTTCAGCCCCGGTGCGGGGATCGTAAGTAAAAAAACTTACCCAGCCCCAATCCAAACCTCCCGGCTGTCGCTGCTGGAGTTCCCGGAGAAACGCGCCCCACAAACCAGTTTGAAAAGCTGCTAATTCATTGCCATCGGGGGCAGAAACGCCAGCAGAAGTCAGCATTCCTCCCAGCCAGGGGAATTCACTTACTAAAATAGTTTTGGCCCCTCGGCGGGCTGCTTGCACGGCTGCGGCAGTGCCGCCAGTGCCGCCACCGACTACCAAAACATCTGCTTTTAAGACCGAAGACATGGGCAATACCATTTTAGATTTTAGATTTTAGATTTTAGATTGCAAGAGGCTCATTCATCATGTAAGGTGCGACCACAAGCACCCAGAGGATAGATGTTCGGCGTTGGCGATCGCGAATTGAATTTTGGTGTGTAAAGACTTGACAAATAATAAATCGGGAATTATGTATGCAGCGAGGGCACAATTTTGTTACTAAATGACCGCCCAATCGATCGCAAATTTTGATTTCTCACTTTTGGCGCGCAAATATTGCCAATATGACACCGCGAATAACGATAATAGAAAAAAGGGAACCGCATCTATAAAGTTTTACGTCTTAATAATTTCCAAGTTAGTAATTAACGGCTGAAAATGGAAAAAGGTTTTATTTTGTGGTTTACCGGGCTGAGCGGTTCCGGCAAGACAACTATCACCAAAGCTCTCGAACCCGAATTGAAGGCAAGAGGTTGCAAAGTTGAAATATTGGATGGAGATGTCGTTCGCACCAACTTGTCAAAAGGTTTGGGATTTAGCCAAGAAGACAGAGATACTAATATTCGGCGGATTGGATTTGTAGCTCACCTGCTGAGCCGCAATGGAGTAGCCGTAATGACCGCAGCTATTAGCCCCTACAGAGCAATTCGCGACGAAATTAGAGCAATGGAGCCCCATTTTGTTGAAGTATATATCACAGCGCCGTTAGAAGTGTGCGAAGGTCGCGATGTCAAGGGGCTATACGCTAAGGCGAGAGCAGGAGAAATTAAGGGTTTTACGGGAATTGACGATCCTTATGAAGAACCGCTTAATCCTGAGATTATTTGTTACACAGAGCGAGAAAGTGTGGAAGAGAGTGTTAAAAAAGTTCTGACCAAGTTAGAACAGTTGGGTTACATTTGATGTTGGCGGGGTTGGATGAGGATAGGGGCAAAAAGCGATGGTGGTGAAAAGTTATTCGCACGGCGTGCAACTTGAGAAAAAATCTCATCCTTGTGTCCCCTTCGCGGAGAGGGAGGGTGAAGAATTTCTCCCATTTCCTGCAAGAAGAGGGGCTCAGGGAGACATTTCCAGCAAAAGCTGCAAGCTAAGTTATTGGGCAAGCAATGCTGTCAAAAGTTTAATGATTCAAAGTTTAACAGTGTCAGTGCTGGCGGCGGTGGGTTCATCTCCTGCAGCGGCCCAGTTTATGCCTCCTCCTCCTCCTCCTGCGGATGCGGGTTCTCCTGTTCCTGTACCAGTACCCGCAGCGCCGGGATTTCCGGGATTTCCGGCAACTGAACCTTCAAGTGTACGATCGGAAGTTTACACTTTAGGCGCGGGCGATCGTATTCAAATGGACATCTTCAACGTCCCGGAATACAGCGGCCCCAACGGTCAACACCAAGTACAGGCCGACGGTTCCCTGAGTTTGCCGTTAATTGGCAGCGTTTCGGTGTACGGGATGACCCTAGAACAAGCTTCTAATGCTGTTAAAGACAAATACGGCAAATACCTCAAACGCCCTTGGATTACCCTGAAACTGCTGGCGCCGCGTCCTTTGCAAATTGCGATCGCGGGCGAAATCAACCGCCCCGGAGCCTATACAATATCCTCAGCAGCAGGCCCCGGAGGCACAGCAGAGCAAATGGGAACTCAAATGCCAACGATATCGCGGGCTCTGCGAATGGCAGGCGGAATTACCCAGTCAGCAGACGTGCGACAAATCAAAATCCGCCGCCCCCAGCGCAACGCACCGGAACAAATTATTAGTGTGGATTTGTGGGAATTATTGCAAAACGGCGATTTGCGGGCCGATATGACTTTGCGCGACGGCGATACTATATTTATTCCCACTGTAACTAGCCTCAACCGCCAAGAAGCACCGACTTTAGCAGTAGCTAACATTACCGGACAAAGCACTCAACCAATTAATATTGCTGTGGTGGGCGAAGTAACTCGCCCCGGTACTTATACTTTGACAAAAGAGGCTCAAAGTAGGGTACAAGAGAATGAAATGGGTGAAAATTCTGGTTTGTTTGCTGCCAGCGAAACCAACGGCGGGGAAAATGTTTTGCAGCAAACTGTAACGAGGGCAATTAAAATGGCGGGCGGCATTACGCCGATAGCTGATATCCGACAAATACAAGTTCGCCGCCTGACACGGGCGGGTACAGAACAAATTATTAATGTCAATTTGTGGCAACTTTTGGAAGGGGGAGATGTATCCCAAGATTTAGCGCTGCAACAGGGAGATACGGTAATCGTTCCCAAAGCCGAAAATCTCGATGAAACCCAAGACGAACAAGTTGCTAATTCTAATTTTTCACCGGATACGATTAGGGTGAACATTGTAGGAGAAGTCGTGAAACCGGGAACGATTGCGGTGGTGCCCAACACTACTTTAAATCAAGCGCTGGTAGCAGCGGGAGGTTTTAATAAAGCGCGGGCAGAAATGGATTCGGTGAATTTAATTCGCCTCAATCCTAACGGCACCGTTTCGCAGCTAACTGTTAAGGTGGATTTTTCTGCAACTGCCAATGAAGAAACTAATCCCAAACTGAAAAATAATGATGTAATTATGGTAAGGCGATCGGGTCGCGCTACGTTCTCGGATAATGTAGGAGGGACTCTCGCTCCTCTCAGCCCGCTGTTAGGAATATTTCGGTTGTTCGATATTTTTCGGTGATTTGAATAAACTGGCATTAAGACCTCAGAAACCCGCTTTATAGAAAAAATTGCGGTTTGGTAATGAAATATCTAGGAATCAACCGATTGCCTGAAACTCCGCCACCAATACAGACGTTTAAACTAATAAGTTGTAGAAATCAAATGAAACCAGGGAAACAATCTCAAGTAGCACTGTTTAATCATAAAAAAGCCGCTGATTTGCAAAAAATGTCTTCTGGGCTTTATGGAGAAGATCAATTTTTAGGCAGCAACAAAACCGAGACAGAAGAGTTAACTTTTTGGGAAGTTTGCCGCAGTCGCTCCATCTTAGTAATCGGCGTAGCAGCGGCAGTGACTACCGGAGTTTTCGCCTGGACACTGAATCAAAAAAGCGAGTACGAAGGGCGCTTTCAATTATTAGTAGAACCAGCCGTTACGCAAAATACTTTAGCCAAAATCTACTCGGGTGAGCTGAAACTGCAACCAGCGGCGCCCGCGACGACAGAAAATGCTGGTTTTGACTACGAATCGCAAATTCAAGTTTTACAAAGCCCGCAAGTAATGGCGCCGATTATTAAAGAGTTGCAGGCTAAGTATCCTGACATAAATTACAACTACCTCTTGAACCAAAAAGCAGATAATTTGCCGTTTTCTCAGGAAACTAGGTTGTCAATTAATCGATTCAAAAATACCAAGATTATCGAAGTTAGATATCGGGATTACGATCCGAAAAAAATTCAGTTTGTTTTGGAAAAAGTTGCGCTAGGCTACCGCAACTACAGCGTGCAAGATACCACAACTCAAATTAGTCAGACTCTGGATTTTGTAAAATCGAAAATTCCCAATCAGCAAAAACGCCAACAAGCTCTGCAAACAGAAATTCAAAAGTTGCGGCAGCAGTACAATTTCATCGACCCGCAAATTCAAACGCAACAACTCGCGCAGCAAATCAGTGAACTTCAAACGCAAAGATTGGAAGCGCAATCGCAGCTCAATCAGCAGAGATTGCTCTATTCCAATCTGCAAAATCAGCTCGGATTAAACCAGAAGCAAGCGCTGATGGCCTCGGCTCTGAGTCAAGCTCCCCGCTATCAAGCGATGTTGACTCAATTGCAGCAATTAGAAGGGCAAATTGCGATTAACTCGGCTACGTTTACAGACGAAACTCCGCAAATGCAATTGTTGCGAGAACAGCGCAAGAACCTGATTCCTTTGTTGAAGAAAGAAGCCCAACAGGTTCTGGGAACTGATTTGGCTAAGGTAAATTCGCAAGTGCTGGCTTTTCAAGATCCGGTGCGGATTAAGTTAATCGAGCAGTTTATTGGTACTGCTAATTTAATTCAGGTGCTGGGCGTGCGGAATCAAGTTTTGGAACAAGCTGCTAAGCAGTTGAATCAATACTCTCAAGGATTACCAGTGATTTTGCGGCGCTATTCGGATTTGCAGCGCGAGTTGGATTTAACTAACAATACGCTGAATGGTTTGCTGGCAAAACAGCAAGCTTTGCAGCTTGAAGCTGTGGGTAAAAAAGAGGTGGCTTGGGAAGTTATTGCTAAGCCGGAAATTCCGCGCTACAAAAATGGCGAGTTGATGGCTGTTGCTCCGATTATGCCTTTGAATTTGGCTTTGGGGGGATTGGCTGGTTTGCTGTTTGGTATGCTGACGGCGCAGTTGGCGGAACGGTTTAAAAATAAAACGGTGTTCCAAACTCCAGAGGATGTCAAACAGTCGATTCGCCTGCCTTTGTTGGGGGTAATTCCTGCTAGCGATAAAATTTTGAGACTTCCTCCTGCTGAGACAAGCCCGGTGGATGTGTCAATTTCGCCGATGCCGACGGATGCTTTTCAAGAAGCTTTTCGATCGCTCAATGCGAATATTCGTTTACTAAACCTTGATACTCCGATTAATTCTTGCGTAATTACTTCTTGTCAAGTAGGTGACGGCAAGTCTACGGTAGCAGTAAATCTGGCGCGGGCGGCGGCTGCAATGGGGCAGCAAGTGCTGTTGGTGGATGGGGATTTGCGGCGTCCGCAGGTACACGAAATGCTGGGTTTACCGAATTGGCAAGGCCTGCACAATGTGATTGCTGATGATGTGGATGTGCAAAAGGTGATTGTGCGATCGCCCCGCGATGAAAATTTGTTTGTGTTAACTTCCGGCCCGGTTCCTTTCGATCCCACAAAGGTGCTTTCTTCCAAAAAAATGCAGCATTTAATGGCAGCTTTGTCAAGTCATTTTGATTTAGTTATTTACGATACTGCACCACTTTTGGGTTTGGCGGATGCGAATTTGTTGGCGGCTCACACTAACGGATTGATGCTGGTAGTAGGGCTGCATCAAACTGAGCGGGAGGCGCTGGTGTTGGCTTTTGAAGATTTGAAAATGGCGGGAATTCCGCTGTTGGGAATGGTGGCGAATAACGATAAAGGCAGCAGGTATTACTATCAGTCTTACGTGCAGGATTACGTTCAGGAACAGTCTGTTTGAGGGAGGGGAATTGAGAAATGTTTAGCTAATTATCGTGGGGTTCGTCGCTGCGAGATTTTCGCTCTTTTTTGGGATTTTTGATGGCGACGCACCCTGCGGCGCGAGATTTTCGCTTTTTTTGAGGATTTTTGATGGCGACGCACCCTACGGCTAATTCTTGCAAGGTGCGTCGCTGCGAGATTTTCGCTTTTTTTGAGGATTTTTGATGGCGACGCACCCTACGGCTATACTGTTCTTGAGAATGCAAGGCGGGCGCGACACCCGACAAGATATTTCATCCATCTTGCAGCCTTAATTGTGAATAAAGCTTTCAGGGGCGGGCGGGACGCCCCACAAGAACATTTAACTTTTGTGGAAAAGGCCGGAAAGCCTGTTCTTGAGATTTGTGCGTGATTTCAGAAAGACAAATTTTCTTAAGATTTGCGATCGAGACTCTGAACTATAATAAAAAGTAGAGAAATTTAAACAAATCGCGGCACTTGCAACTTAGCAATATCTGAAAGAAAACGTGGCAGGTAAATTCCTATTTTGTAATACCTTGATACAACTCCCTGCCTCGGCTCAAAACTAGCAGGGAGTTTTGTGTTTTTCACACAGGAGATGAAACAATGGCTATTGCTACTATCAACCCGGCAACGGGAGAAACGCTGAAAACTTTCGAGCCGATCGCGGATGAGGTAATAGAAGCTAAGCTGGAATTAGCACAGCAAGCTTTTAAGAAATACCGCCAACTGCCGTTTGAGCAGAGAGCTCTGTGGATGCAGAAAGCTGCAGACATCTTGGAGCGCGATCGCGAAATTTACGCTGAAATGATGACCCTGGAAATGGGTAAAACGCTCAAATCTGCGATCGGCGAAGTGGAAAAATGCGCCTTAGTTTGTCGGTATTACGCCAAAAATGCCGCTCAATTTATGGCAGACGTACCGGCAACCACTGACGCTAGCAGCAGCTTTGTCCGCTACCAACCGCTAGGCGCTATTTTAGCCGTTATGCCCTGGAATTTCCCATTTTGGCAAGTTTTTCGGTTTGCGGCGCCGGCGCTGATGGCGGGCAATGTCGGCTTGCTAAAACACGCTTCCAACGTGCCTCAGTGCGCTTTGAAAATCGAAGAAATTTTCATGGAAGCTGGCTTTCCCGAAGGAGTTTTTCAAACTTTGTTAGTGGGCGCCGACAAAGTAGCTGATATCGTTGCGGACGATCGTATAAAAGCAGCAACCCTCACCGGTAGCGAACCAGCGGGTGAAAGTTTGGCAGCAAATGCGGGCAAAAATTTGAAAAAAGTAGTGCTGGAATTGGGAGGAAGCGACCCATTTATTGTGATGTCGAGCGCCGATGTAGCAGCAGCTTTATCAACTGCTGTGACATCCCGGATGCTCAATAACGGTCAATCTTGCATCGCCGCCAAACGCTTTATTTTAGCAGAAGAGATTGCCGACGAATTCATCACAGGATTTGTCGAAAAATTCGAGCAATTAAAAGTAGGCGATCCGATGTTGCCCGAAACCGATATCGGCCCTTTAGCTACTCCCGCAATCCTCAAAGATTTGGACAATCAAGTGCAAACTTGCATCCAATCGGGAGCAAAACTTCTGACAGGTGGCCGCCCATTGTCAGAGAATGCCGGCAATTTCTACTTGCCAACTATTCTGGCAGATATTCCGCCGAATGCCTCTGCCCGTCAAGAAGAATTTTTCGGGCCCGTAGCTTTAGTATTCCGAGTTGCAGGCATTGATGAGGCGATCGCCCTGGCAAACAGCACATCTTTTGGCTTGGGTGCGTCAGCTTGGACTACAGTAAACTCAGAGAGCGATCGATTTATTTCCGAACTAGAGGCCGGCGCGGTATTCATCAACGGTTTAGTAAAATCCGACCCTAGATTGCCCTTCGGCGGGATCAAACGCTCCGGTTACGGACGCGAATTGAGCATCCAAGGAATGCACGAATTTGTTAACATAAAAACAGTGTGGGTGAAATAAGCTCCCACTCTATCAACCGATCGCACAAATCTACATAAGTCTGCGTTTATCTGCGTTTATCTGCGGTTAAAAATTTCCATTTAGTATTTGTGCGATCGGTTGAAAAAGACAAAAAAACCATTAACCGAGGAGAGAAACGGAAATGAACACAGCTCAACTATTGGTAAAATGTTTAGAAAATGAAGGCGTCGAATACGTCTTCGGACTTCCAGGAGAAGAAAATTTAGAAGTTCTAGAAGCCCTGAGAAACTCTTCAATTAAATTTATTACTACTCGCCACGAACAAGGCGCGGCTTTCATGGCAGACGTTTACGGTCGTCTCACCGGCAAAGCGGGCGTTTGCTTGTCCACCTTGGGCCCCGGCGCAACTAACTTAATGACAGGAGTTGCTGACGCCAACTTAGACGGCGCTCCTTTAATAGCAATTACCGGACAAGTCGGCACAGACAGGATGCACATAGAATCGCACCAATACTTAGATTTGGTCGCCATGTTTGCGCCCGTTACTAAGTGGAATGCTCAGATTGTCCGTCCCAGCACGACGGCAGAAATTGTCCGCAAAGCCTTTAAAGTAGCTCAAAGTGAAAAGCCGGGAGCAGTTCACATTGACTTACCTGAAAACATCGCAGCAATGCCGGCTGAAGGAACTCCGCTCACCAAAGATAACCGCGAAAAAACTTTTGGCGCTTACCAAAGCTTGAATAAAGCCGCTGTGGCAATTTCCAAGGCAAAAAGTCCTCTGCTTTTAGTAGGAAACGGCGCGATCCGCGCTAACGCCAGCGATGCTTTGACACAATTTGCTACTCGATTGAATATTCCTGTAGCTAATACTTTCATGGGCAAAGGTGTAATTCCTTACACTCATCCTTTGGCACTGTGGACGACGGGATTGCAAAAACGGGATTACATTAGTTGTGCTTTTGAAGAAACGGATTTAGTGATTGCTGTTGGCTACGATTTGATTGAATATTCCCCGAAGAAGTGGAATCCAGAAGGAAAAATTCCGATTATTCACATTGGATCTTTGCCAGCCGAAATTGACAGCAGTTATATTCCTCTTATAGAAGTTGTGGGAGATATTTCTGATTCCCTCAATGAAATTTTGCAGCGTGCCGATCGCATGGAGAAAGTAGACCCTTTTGCTAAGCAATTGCGGGCGGATATTCGCGCTGGGTACGAACAATATGCAGCCGACGACGGTTTCCCGATCAAGCCACAAAAACTCATTTACGATTTGCGGCAAATCCTGGACCCGGAAGATATTCTTATATCTGATGTGGGAGCTCACAAAATGTGGATCGCGCGGCACTATCATTGCGATCGCCCGAATACCTGTTTGATTTCCAACGGCTTTGCGGCGATGGGAATTGCGATTCCGGGTGCGGTAGCTGCAAAACTCGTTTATCCCGATCGCAAAGTAGTAGCCGCCACCGGCGACGGTGGTTTTATGATGAATTGCCAAGAGTTAGAAACTGCTTTGCGAGTCGGTACTAATTTTGTGACGTTGATATTTAATGACGGCGGTTACGGGTTAATTGAATGGAAGCAGCAAGATTATTTTGGTCATTCAGATTTCGTAAAATTTGGCAATCCCGACTTTGTGAAATTTGCGGAAAGTATGGGTTTAAAAGGCTATCGAGTGGAATCTGCAACAGATTTTATTCCGATTCTGAAAGAAGCCCTGGCTCAAGATGTCCCTTGCGTGATTGACTGTCCGGTAGACTATCGGGAAAATGCGCGTTTCAGTCAATTATCTGGGGATATGAGTTGCAATTTGTAAGAGTAGCTAGAGCCTCGGCTTCTTTAATAAGTCGGGGTTCTAATAATGGACATTCTTCGAGATATGGTAAGGGTCGCAAGGGTAGGTATGTTGTAGTAGCTGTTGTCAATGATACAGTTCCGAGAGAGCGCTATTGGATCGTGACAGCTTACTTAACAAAAAATGTTACCCAAGGAGAGATAATATGGCAGAAAAACTAACTTTTAAATACGATGCTATTGGAGATATTTTGTACGTCAATAAATGTTCCCCTTATGCAGAGCAAGAATCGCAAGAACTAGAATATGGAATTGTGGCTCGTCTCAATCCTGACACGGAGGAAATTGAAAATCTGGAAGTTATGTTTTTCTCCAAGCGGTTGCGAGAGAGTAATGTATTTGAATTGCCGATTGTGGGTGAGTTGCACTTGAGTTATAATGCTTATAAAAGACTGCATACGTCATTATTCCTCACTGTTTGCTAGAATTATTTAAGTCAGCTCTAAGGACGACCATGACTGAAGCTATCTCAACAAAAAATGAATATCAAATAACAGTGAGTTCTCCAGTTTGGCAAAGAGTTGAGCAAATTGCTGCAGAATTTAACTTGTCCGTTTCTGAACTATTGGAACAGATAGGCGAAGGTCAACTCAAAGTTGTTGCCGTTCCAGGTAGTTCAGTAAAAGTGAGTGAGCAAGATATTGCAAATGCTTTCATTTGGTTGGCCGCCCAAACTAATGTAGCAATCAACGCCTACAAGCTACAAAAACTCATGTATTACGCTCAAGCTTGGTATTTAGGAGTTTACGGAAAGCCACTATTTGATGTAGATTTTAAAGCAGAGATTCACGGGCCGGTTATTCCTGATTTATTAGAAAAGTATCAACGCCAATTTAGTTGGGAACGCATTACAGAGAAAATCGAACAACCGAAAATTCCCCAAAAAGTTGGGCAATTTATCGAAGAAGTTGCGGAGGCATATTTTGAGTATGATGATGAAACTTTGGAACGAATGATTTGCAGTGAAAAACCTTGGCTGGAAGCGAGAGGGGATTTGCCGAGAGACGAATCTTGTTATGGGATTATTTCTCACGAATCGATGAAGAAATATTATTCGGGCCGTTTCTTCTCTAAAGAATAAGCTCCGAGGCATTTAAATTGCACGACCGAATACAATTAAACTTTTGTGGGGTGGGCATCCTGCCCGCCCTAAAGATATAAGTTAAATGCACAACAGCTTATAAGGACGATTCCCTACGGGATAGCTGCGCTTCACGCACTTTGTGACAAGTTGGTATGTGAGGGCGCTCTTTTTCAGATTCAAGTATTCGGTTAGCTGCTGCCTTCGTGATGGACTGGATAATCCCGTCAAAATCTTTACGGATTTCTGCAAATTGTTTTACCCAAGTATTATAAGCATAAATCACTTCCTCTTCCTTCTGGCGAGCGTTTGCAATTTGCTTCTCAATCTCTCCGTAGAGTTTTGTTTCCACTTGTCGGAGTTGTGATATCAAATCCGGTAGCATCGTAATTAATATTACCCATTGCTTTCGAGACGACGCCGTGCCTATTAGTGTCAACAGTTAACACTCAACCATTCAGTTTTTCGACCCGCCCGTAAACAGTCAACAGTCAACAATCATTCCGGTGGCACCGGAATTGATATCAAATATAATCACTTCAAACCTAATAATAAGGCGATTCCGCCGATCGCACCAACTACCCCCACAACAGCCCGAAGGCTCACTTTTTCGCCCGCCAGCACCGCTAAAGGCAGTATAAATAGGGGACTGGTAGAACTGAGTGCTTGAGCGATTGCTGCGGGTGCATATTTCAGCGAAGTCTGTTGCAGAAAAATTCCGAGATAGGTTCCTAAAAAAGCTGCTAGAATTATTGCACCTAATAGTTTTGGCGCTTTTAATTGTTTGAAACTATCAAGGTTTTTTGGGTTCAAAAAGCATAGCATGACTGCCATACCACCGCTCAAACGCAAGGCGGCTGTCCACAGGGGATCAATATCTATTTGAGTGAAGGCGGCGCGGGATAAAATTGCTCCAGCGGCGTGGCTTGTTTGTCCTAATAAACTAATACCTAATCCCTGCCAAATATATTTTGATGATAAGGTTGTTTCGGCTGTTCGTTCGGCAATTACCCAAGCTACGCCGCAAATTGTTAAAAGAATGCCAGTACAAGCAATGGGCGATAACTTTTCTTGCAAAAAGATTAAGCCGAATAAAGCTGTTAAAGGGGGAGATAGGGTTTCTAAAAGCAGCGTTCGCCTCGCGCCTAAATATTTTAAGACGATAAAGAAAGCGGTGTCTCCGATGCCAATTCCTAGGCCGCCGCTGATGAGCAGCATTGCTAAAATATTAGGGTTGATTGCGGGTAAGGGTTTACCTAAAATTAGTGTAGTGGCAAGGAGCATGAAAAGGGCGATCGCACCTTTGAGCAAGTTTAGCACCACTGCGGGGAGTTGCTGTCCTACTCGCTGCCAGATTGTGGAAGATAGAGCCCAGACAAATGCAGCGCCTAAAGCGGCGATTTCACCCATAAAATCTGTTAACGGTTGACTGTTGACTGTTGACTGTTGACTGACTAACGACTAATGACTAACGACTAATGACTAATGACTGTTGTTACCGATGCCCGATGCCCGATGCCCGATGCCCGATGCCCGATGCCCGATGCCCGATTCCCCATGCCATATAAATTAGGGTTCCAGACTTATCATCTGGAACCCTAGATTTATTAAGCTTCTTTAGCAGTGGGCGGGGAGAGAATCGAACTCTCATACCTTTCGGTGTCAGATTTTGAGTCTGATGCGTCTACCAATTTCGCCACCCGCCCTTTTTCGTTTCACTATCATAACACACCGATCGATTTCCTGCAAGCAAAGATTCATAATCTTTTGAACTTGCCCAGCGATCGATCTCTCTGGCGCGCAATACTGGTACAGGATGGGACAACTGAGCCGTTTGAGCTTGTTTGAGCATTTCTCCCAGTTGAGTGCTGCTGAGGTCGTCGTAGGCCCGCGCCTGCGCCAAAAACGCATCGACATTCAGTTTGGGAGCTAAAGTCGGCGAACCTCCGGCCAGTTTCATCAACAGCGATGCTACCACTTTTGGGTCTTGGGTGGCGAGCAAGGCGGCGCGATCGCACGTAAATTCCGCACACCGCAACCATTCCAACATTTGCGCCTGCAAACCCTGGGCGAGCACGGTTCCCACAGGCGAAATTTGACCTGCAGCCAACACAATTAAATTAGCCAGAGTCAGGTAAACTCCGTGCTCGCACTTCAAATGCCCCAACTCGTGAGCAATTACTGCCTTAACTTCCTCGTCTGTGAGCAAATCAATCAGAGAAGTGTGCATCACCACAAAAGGCTGTTTTCCCCGCATCGCAAACGTGTAAGCATTTGGCATCGGATGCTGGCGGACATAAAGCTGCGGCGGCTCCAAATCAAGAGTTTTGCAGGCATCCAACAACAATTGATGCAGGTGGGGCAATTGATTTTCGCCGACTTGGACACTGGAAGCCAGATTTTCCAGCATAAAAAACTGTTCGCCAAGTTGTCCCAACAACTGCCGGACGATCAAATCCAGGCCCGGCAGTTGTTTGAGAGTGCTGGTAGCTTCCAAGTCTAGGGGGTGGCGAAACTGGTCTGCTTTCAAACCGATGAGGGGTATGTTAGACATTTTAATCCTGAGTCATTAGTCATTGGTCATTAGTCATTGGTCATTGGAAAGTGGGAATTGGCAATTGGGAAGCGGGAATTGAAAAAGGTTGAATTATTTTTCTTTCTTCCTTTTTCCTTCTTCCTAATGACTAATGACTGCTGACTAATGACTAATGACTAATTAACAGTTTAAACCCGATCGCACGGGATTGACAGGAGCCTCTGCAGTCGCCGGGTCTGTACCCTCTTTGACCCGTCGCAAATTCGCTCCCAATTTTTGCAGCTTCACCTCTAACTGCTCATAGCCGCGGTCTAAGTGCTGCAAGCTGCTGATGGTGGTGACACCATCGGCTGCAAGTCCCGCTAATACTAACGCCGCCGAAGCCCGCAAATCTGTTGCCACTACCGGCGCACCGGACAGCCGCGACACTCCGCGCACAATCGCGACATTACCTTTAAGGCGAATGTCCGCGCCCATGCGGTTGAGTTCTGCTACGTGGCGCAAGCGATTCTCAAACACGGTTTCTTTGATCAAGCTGTCTCCTTCGCTCAGCGTCAGCAAAGCCATAAACTGAGCTTGCATATCTGTGGGGAAACCAGGGTAAGGCAGAGTTTCGATGTCTGTGGCAGAGTGAGTTTGGCCGGGAACTATCCGCAAAATGTCGGGGGATTCTGCAATAATTTTCGCCCCAATTGTCTGCAATTTGGCAATGACTGCGGTCAGGTGGTCGGGAATTACTGGCGACAAACTGATTTCCGAGTGAGTGATGGCTCCTGCTACTAAAAATGTTCCGGCTTCAATGCGATCGGGAATAATTGAATAGTCTACCGCGTGCAGCTTGGGAACTCCCGAAATGACGATCGTATTCGTGCCAGCGCCTTGAATTTTTGCTCCCATTGCGCGGCAGAAATTCGCCAAATCTGCGACTTCCGGCTCTTGAGCCGCATTTTCAATCACGGTTTCTCCTTCAGCCAGAGTCGCCGCCATCATCAAAGTTTCAGTTGCGCCGACGCTGGGGTAGTCCAAATAAATTTTGGCTCCTTTCAGGCGGCGGTTCGGCCCTTTGACGTAAGCGTGAACGGTGCCGTGGTCGATGTGAACTTCGGCACCGAGGGCTTGCAAACCGCGAACGTGAAGTTCAACGGGTCGGGCACCGATGGCACACCCACCGGGCAAGGGCACTTTGGCAAATCCCAAACGCGCTAGCAGCGGGCCGATGATGAAGAAGCTCGCCCGCAGTTGGCTGACTAATTCGTAGGGGGCTTGAGCGTCTATGAGGTTGCTGGCGTTGATGTCTAAAACGTCCCCGTGCTGCTGTAATTTGACTCCTACAGCCGAGAGAATTTGCCCCATGCGGGCGACATCGACTAGACCGGGAACGTTGCGGAGACGGCAATCCTCTGGGCATAGCAGGGCTCCTGCCATGACGACTAAGGCCGAGTTTTTGGCGCCGCTGATTTTGACGTGTCCTTTAAGGGGCTGGCGACCCCAAATTTGCAATACTTGTTGGTCGCTTTCAGGTGAAGCTGGCAGGTTAGATGAGTTCTGAGCTGGTGTAATGGGTTTGCCCTCCATAATTCGCTTCGTTACTTTATACATTATTAATTTTGGTTCGATTTTACCGGAAAGTTTTTATATGTCTAGGGGTGACATTTGGAATTCCGGGAATTCTCTTTCCTCTAATTCACTAGGGACAAGGCTTTCAGGTTTAATCGCACAAATAATGTCGATCGAGTTTCATGGAGTTATCTGTATCAAAATTTACGTTAATTTGTAGCGCTCGCTCGGATCGGAGATATTGTACTTTTGTCAACGAACTTTTGAAGTAAAAGCCGACTCGGTTGTTGACCGAAAATTTGGGTGCAAGCCCCGTCCTTTTAGGACGGCTTTAAGTAGACTTCTTGAAAAAGCGTTTCAACGTTTGCTCATGATTGTGGTAGAATCAGGTAGGAGGAAAGAGCAAATGTTTCATTTAGTCTACGAATTCAAACTCAAACCAACGGCAGGACAAATAGCAATCTTTGAAGATTGGCTAGAACAATGCCGTCGCGTATACAACTACGCATTGGCCCTGCGTAAACATTGGTTTGAGTCTCGTAGTTGTCGAATTAACGCTTGCTCTATCCGATCTGAGTTCATCATTCGGGCCGAAACAAAACGACCAACTTATGCAAGCCAGTGCAAAAGTTTAACTACGGCTAGGGCAAACATACCCACATTGGCTGCCGTCGCCGTACACGTCCTCCAGCAAACACTGAAAAGGCTTGAAAAAGCGTTTGTGAGTATGTGGGAACAAAAACACGGTTTCCCCCGCTTTAAGAAAGCAGGAACAATGCGATCGTTTGTGTTCCCACAATTGGGGGTTAACCCCGTCCAAAATCAAGGGGTGAAGCTCCCTAAAATTGGTTTGGTTAAGTTCCATCAATCACGGACTATCCCTGATGGTGCAACGATTAAGCAAGCAAGGATAGTCCGTAGGGTTAGCGGTTGGTACGTGATGTTAACCCTACAATGGGACGTTTCAGTACCCACTCTAATGCCCCACGGTGAAGGTATCGGAATTGATGTGGGACTAACTAATTTTCTAGCAACTTCTAACGGTCTTTTAGTCAAGCGCCAAAGATTTTTTAAAGACGCAGAACGCAAGCTTAAATTGCTGCAACAACGTGTCTGTCGTAAAAAACTAGGTTCTAACAATTGGCGTAAAGCTCAAAAGAAAGTCGCCAAACTGCATGAATACGTTGCTAACAGTCGGAAAGATTGGCATCGTAAATTATCTCATCAAATCTGCCAAGATGTGGGAATGATTTTCGTTGAGGATCTGAACCTGATGGGGCTGTCTAGGGCGATGCTAGGGAAACACTGCTTAGACGCAAGCTGGGGTCAGTTCTTCACAATCCTAGAGCAAACTTGTTTGAAATATGGCGTGTATTTTCAAAAGGTAAGCGCCCATAAAACGAGTCAGGTTTGCCCCAATTGTCTAGCAGAAACAGGAAAAAAACAGCTTGATGAGCGTACTCATTCATGCTCGAACTGTGGCTATACAACAGACAGAGATGTTGCAGCCGCTCAAGTAGTTCTAATTAGAGGACTTGCAGCCGTAGGGCATACGGTCAAGATGCTTGCCGAGGGTAAATTCATTGGAATCCCTGCGAATCAAGAATCCCCTCGCCTTTAGGCAGGGGTATGTCAAAAAGGTGTAAGATATCGGTTCGATCGACCATGCCAGAAAGTTAACACATTGTCGATCGCCCCATTGCCTGTGCTACCCTGTGACAACAACCTAGAGCCAAAGCTACTCCTAGCATATGGTTCACATTAAACGGATCGAACTAACTAACTTTAAATCTTTTGGCGGCACGACGGCCATTCCCGTGCTGCCCGGTTTTACTGTGGTTTCCGGGCCCAACGGTTCTGGGAAGTCGAACATCCTCGACGCTTTGCTGTTTTGTCTCGGACTTTCGAGTTCTAAGGGAATGCGGGCTGAACGTTTGCCGGATTTGGTGAACAGCGCCCAAAACAAACGCGGTACGATCGAAGCTAGCGTGACTGCGACTTTTGCCCTGGAAGATGTGGGAGAGGAATGGTTCGCGCGGGATGAAGATGAGGAGGAAAATGCAGCAGATGAGTTATCTGTGGAAGCAGAGGAAGTCGAAGCGATAGAAACTGCCGAAACTCAAGACAACAACGGACAATCATCTGCCAATCGAAAATCCAAAATCGAAAATCGAAAATCGGAAGAGTTATCTGTTGAAGCAGAGGAAGTCGAAGGGATAGAAACTGCCGAAACTCCAGATAACAACGGCCAATCATCTGCTAATCAAGAATCGCCTCTCTCAGTTGCAGAAGCCGAAGGGATAGAAATTACCGAAACTCAAGACAACAACGGCCAATCATCTCCTGTCAATCGAAAATCGAAAATCCCAAATCCAAAATCGGATGAGTTATCTGTTGAAGACGTAGAAGAGATTGAAATCGCAGCAACTCAAGACAACAACGGGCAACTACTCGCTACTAATAAAAAATCCAAAATCCAAAATCCCAAACCGGATGAGTGGAGTGTAACGCGCAAACTTCGGGTAACTCGCCAAGGTACTTACACTTCAACTTATTACATTAACGGCCAACCTTGCACGCTGACTCAACTTCACGAACAACTCAACCGCTTGCGAATTTATCCCGAAGGCTATAACGTCGTCCTACAAGGAGACGTTACCAGCATTATTTCGATGAATTCTAAGGAACGCAGAGAAATCATTGACGAATTGGCTGGCGTGGCTCAGTTCGATCGCAAAATCTCTTTAGCTAGGCAGAAGTTGGATGAAGTTAAGGAGGTGGAAGAACGCAGCAGTATTGTGGAAAAAGAGCTGATTTCTCAGCGCGATAGACTGGCTTCCGATCGCACAAAAGCGGAAAAATATCAAAAATTGCGGGCGGAATTTCAAGAAAAATCGCAATGGGAAATTGTGCTGAAATTCCGGCAATTGCAGCAGCAAGAATGGAAACTGCGCGAACAAATCGAAATGGGCGATCGCACTTCTGCATCTCTCACCGAACAACTGCAAACAATTAGCACCCAAATTCAAGCAGCAACCGCCGAACTTGACGCGCTGAATGCCCGCGTTAAAGCTTTGGGAGAGTCGGAATTGTTGGCTTTACAAGCGACGATTGCCACTCAGGAAGCGGAACGGCGGCAACTGCAAAACCGCAAACAGGATTTGGAAAAAACTGCTGGGCAAATGGCGGCTAATATAGCACAAACCGAGGAAGAAGTTCGGCAATTCCGGCAAAGTTTGGAGCAAATTGAGATTGAAATATCTTATGTTAAATCTCAGCAGGGGAGTTTTCAGGAACAGCGGGACGCAGCCCAGCAAAGTTTAGATGAAAATCGGGAAATTGCAAATGCGATCGCCTCGACGGCAGAAGTTTGGGTACAGCAGCAAACGGAACTGCACCGCCAAATCGAAACAATTCAACAAACTTTGGAACCGCAGCGTACAGAACAAGCTACCATTGGCGAAAGAGCCGATCGCCTGCAAAGTCAAATTCAAGAACAAAACCAATCGCTGCAAGTATTACAACAGGAAATAGAAGCGAAAAAAGAGCAGCAATCTCGCCTGGTGGAAACCAAAGGCGTGGCATCTTTGCAAGTAGAATCGCTGAATCAGATTTTAGTCGAAGCCGAACAAGAATTGCAACTGCAACAGGAAACTCAAACTCGTTTGTTGGAAGAACAGCGGGAAAGACAGCGCAAATTAGACAAACTAGAAGTGCAGTTTCAAGCACTGCAAGAAGCGACGGGAACGTTTACTGCAAAAATTGTCGCGCAAAGCGGAATTGGCGGAGTTTGTGGCTTGGTGGCGCAACTCGGCAGGGTAGAACCGCGCTATCAGTTGGCGCTGGAAATAGCGGCGGGCGGGCGCATGGGAAATATGGTGGTGGAAGATGACAGCGTGGCTGCTGCTGCGATCGAATTGTTGAAACAAAAACGGGCGGGAAGGATGACGTTTTTGCCTTTGAATAAGATTAGGGGCGGCAGGTATTCGGTGAATGAAAATTTGCGGCGCGCGGCTGGGTTTGTGGATGCGGCTGTTAATTTGATTGATTGCGATTCGCGGTATCAGGAAATTTTTGCTTACGTTTTTGGCAGTACGGTTGTGTTTAGCAACCTCAGCGACGCGCGCCGCTATTTGGGACAGTACCGGATTGTCACTTTGGACGGGGAAATTTTGGAAACTAGCGGGGCGATGACTGGGGGAAGTTCTACTAATAGATCTACGTTACATTTTGGCACGGTTGATGCTAGCGAGGCTGCTATTGAAGCGCGGACGATCGCGTCTTTGCAAGAAAGGTTGGAGGAAATTGAGCGGATTTTGGAACGGTGTAAAATTGCGATCGATCGCGCTTCTGTTGCAGTCAAAACTCGCAGCCAAGAATTGATGGAAGCGAAACAAAATTTGCGCGAACATCAGTTGCGCTTGGAACAGTTGGATTCAGAAATTAAGAATTTGCAAGGGCAACAGGAACAAGTGCGATCGCAAATTGCGAAAAATACACAGGAATTAATTAATTCGCGATCGAGATTGCAGTTGCTGGAACGAGAATTGCCCGCACAGGAAACTCAATTGCAGCAGTACCGCCAAACTTTGGCGCAGTTGGAAGAGTCGAACAGTCACAGCGAATGGCAGCAAATGCAATCGAGTTTGCGCGCTTTGGAAGCGCAACTGCAAGAGCGAGAATTGGCTCTGAGAACCGTCCAGCAGCGCCTGGTAGACTTGGAAAATCAATTCGGGCGTTTGGAAGACAAAATTAAGGAAGGCAGCGAGAAATTGCAGGAATGGCAAGTGCAGCAAAACGCGGGGGCGGATGCGATCGATCGCATTGTTTCGCAGCAGTTAGAACTCGATGGACAAATTGCCGCAGCTAAGGCGGCTTTGGGGGAAATTGAGGAAAAATTGGGCGTGCAGAAGGGGGAGCGCGATCGGGCGGAATCTCAATTGCGAGAACAGCATTTAGCCAAACAACAGTTACAATGGCAGTTGCAAAAACTTCACGAAACCCAGCAAGAACGCCGGGAACAATTGGCCGCCATCCGCACTCTCTTGGAAACGCAGCGGGCGGAAATGCCCGACCCCGTGCCGTCGATTCCTGAAAATGTTGAGAAAGCCAATTTGACGGAATTGCAGCAGGAAGTAAAGGCGATCGCCAAACGCATTCAAGCTTTAGAACCAGTCAATATGCTAGCCTTGGAAGAATACAACCGCACTCAAGAACGCCTTCAAGAATTAAGTCAAAAATTGACGACATTGGAAGGAGAACGCACTGAACTGCTGTTGAGAATCGAAAATTTTACCACACTCAGGCGGCGCGCTTTTAAGGAAGCTTTCGACGCGGTTAACGAGAACTTCCAGACTATCTTTGCGGAACTTTCCGAAGGCGATGGCTATCTCCAGCTAGATGACCAGGAAGACCCCTTCAGCAGTGGCTTGAATTTGGTGGCTCACCCGAAGGGCAAACCCGTACAGCGGCTGGCTTCCATGTCTGGAGGCGAAAAGTCGTTGACGGCGCTGAGTTTTATTTTTGCCCTGCAACGCTACCGCCCGTCTACGTTCTACGCTTTTGATGAAGTGGATATGTTTCTAGATGGGGCAAATGTGGAGCGATTAGCTAGAATGATAAAACGACAGTCTGAACAAGCCCAGTTTATTGTTGTGAGTTTGCGGCGACCTATGATTCAATCGGCTGAGCGTACAATTGGTGTTACTCAAGCACGGGGAGCTTATACTCAAGTCATAGGACTGAAGTTGTAGTCCCGGAGTGTCTGTTGATGACCCTACCCAAAAACGGGTACAAGCCGCCGACAACAGTCGTGGATAGATCAAAATTTTAGACCCTAGTTCCAGCTCCCACATTCCTCTGTGGAGTAAATCTAAAATCTAAAATCTAAAATCTAAAATCGACTGACTGAAGTTGTAGTCCCGGAGTGTCTGTTAACGCTCGTGTTGAGTGATATATGTACTTATTGACACTCCTCGACCTGAAGGTACGAGGATTCTTGGCTCACCGAGACCACTTAAACTAGATTCCTTGAAGTCTCTAGCCCAGAGGTGGGACTCTCCCCAAGCGTTAATTCGGGTATGCCCTACCCTATTTGCTTTTAGGCAAGTCCTGTTTCAGTTTGAAGCAAATTCGCTTCACATGCTGTTTGTCTAGCTCCTCTGAATCTTTTACCTACTGCGAGGTGGAGTCTAGAAAAATGCAGTAGAACCGCTTAGATTCAATTTTCAAGGTTCAGCGCTTTGTCTTTTGACAGCTAGGTTTTTAGAGTGGTTGATTACCTTTCCACTACTACAAGCATACAGCAAAGCCGTGCTAGAAGCACGGGGGTTTTAGGCCCATTTTTATGATAAATAAGGATTAAAGTTAGAATGACATCAGAACAAATCTGCCAACGCTCCGACCTTCTCGGCACTCAAGTCATCACTCGCGACAGAGGTAAACGCTTGGGGGTGGTTAGTCAATTGTGGGTGGACATCGATCGGCGGGAAGTTGTGGCGATCGGTCTGCGTGATAATATATTCGCGGTCGCTGGAATGCCGAGGTTTATGTTCCTCAACAATGTCAGCGAAATCGGCGACGTGCTGTTGGTGGAAGATGAGAGCGCGATCGAAGATGATGTTGATGTTGAAGTCTACAGCATTTTGATTAACAGCGAAGTTATTACCGAAACCGGCGAACTTTTAGGTAGGGTGCGGGGCTTTAGGTTCGACCCCGAAGACGGTAAGTTAGTTTCTATAATTATCGCTTCCCTGGGAATCCCCCAAATCCCCGACCAAGTTCTCAGCACTTACGAGTTGGGGATTGAGGAAATTGTCAGCAGTGGCCCGAATCGCTTGATTGTGTTTGAAGGTTCCGAGGAAAGGCTCAGGCAGCTTAGTGTGGGTTTGCTGGAGCGCGTTGGTTTGGGCCAAGCACCTTGGGAACGGGAAGAGGACGAGGCAGGTTATTATCCGAAACCCGTGGCTACGGGAAATCAATTGGGCCCAGGCGTGCGGATACCTGCACCGGAAATGCGGAGCCGGGTAGCTGCGCCTGCGGTGGAGGAAGTTCCTTGGGATGAGGATTTAGAGTGGAATCGGCCTGCGGTTCGCCAGCCGCCCATGCGCGCGGTGCAGGTACAGCAGCAGCCAATCGACGATTACGAGGATTACGAAGAGGATAATTGGGGCGGGGAGGAGGACGATTACGAAGAGGAGGAGTACGAGGAGAAGCCGCAATACACTCGCGCCGAGATTTCTCGCCCGAAGCAGCCGGTGGTGGAGTACGAAGATGATGTGGAGGCTGATGCTTGGGCTGATGATGAGGCACCGAAGCCTTACCAGGCTCCTCGCGTGAATATTCCTGAGAAAACTAAGACTCCTGAGTACGAGGAGGAGCCTGGTTATTAGAAATTAATCAATTAGCTCAAACCAATATTTTGCACTCTTCTTAAGAACGGGCAAGATGCCCGTTCCACAAACAGTAGATTTTCTTGTGGAACGGGCTTCTAGCCCGTTGCTGATATTGGTGCAAGATGTGAGTTTAAACTGAGATGTTGCACCATTCTTAAGAACGGGCAAGATGCCCGTTCCACAATCAAGTTTATTTTTTGTGGAACGGGCTTCTAGCCCGTTGCTGATATTGGTGCAAGATGTGAGTTTAAACTGAGATGTGGCACTATTCTCGCTTAACAGGCAAGATGCCTGTTCCACAAAGAGTAGATTTTCTTGTGGAACGGGCTTCTAGCCCGTTGCTGATATTGGTGCAAGATGTGAGTTTAAACTGAGATGTGGCACTATTCTCG